>CAYRQC010000632.1:0-4032 GCA_964426265.1 uncultured Phycisphaerales bacterium
GGCGTCGTCCTCTTCGACTACGACGGCGACGAGGACGTCGACGTCTTCCTGGTCAACGCCGGCGCTTGGCTCGATCTCACGCCGAACGCGCCATTCCCCGGCCACGCCCTCTTCCGCAACGACGGCGGCCTCCACTTCACCGACGTCACCGCGGGCTCCGGCCTCTTCGGCGAGCCGGGCGCCTATTGCATGGGCGCGACCGCCGCCGACCTCGAGGGCGACGGCGACCAGGACCTCTTCGTCACCAGCTTCGGCCGCAACTTCCTCTATGTGAACGACGGCCACGGCCACTTCGCCGAGCGGGCGCGCGAGGCCGGGGTGCAGGGTGGCGGCAAGTGGAGCGCCGGCGCCGCGTTCTTCGACGCCGACCGCGACGGCAAGCTCGATCTCTACGTCACGAACTACGTCGAGCTGTCGCTCGCGATCAATCGCGACCACCCGTGCGGCGTCGACATCACTGGCGTCCGCGACTACTGCGCGCCGAAGGAGTATGTCGGTGTCCAGCACTGGTTCTTCCACGGGCTGGGCGACGGCACCTTCCGCGAGTGCGCCACCGAAGTCGGGATGAGCGCGGTCCAGCCGCTCAGCGACCACTCGAAGGGGCTCGGCGTCGTCGTCAGCGACCTCGACGACGACGGCGATCCCGACGTCTATGTCGCCAACGACGGCTGCGCGAACTTCCTCTTCGTGAACGACGGCAGCGGTCACTTCGAGGAGTGCGGCGCGATCCGCGGCTGCGCCTACGGCGAGAGCGGTCGCAGCCTCGCCGGCATGGGCACCGACGCCGGCGACCTCGACGGCGACGGCGACTTCGACCTCATCTGCGTCAACCTCTCGACCGAGATGAACAGCCTCTACCTGAACGACGGCAAGGGCTGGTTCTCCGACGAAAACCGGGGCGCCGGCCTCGCCGCCATCGACCACGGGGACGTCGGTTTCGGCGTCGACCTCTTCGACTGGGACGACGACGGCGATCTCGACCTGCTGATCGCCAACGGCCACGTGCTCGTGAACGTCCACCGCTCGCGTGGCAGCGGCTGGTACATGCAGGCCGACCAACTGCTCGAGAACGACGGCGACGGCCACTTCAAGCTGGTGCCACCGGCGCAGGCGGGCGCCTACTTCAGCGTGCGCAACGCGGCGCGCGGGCTCGCCACCGGGGACCTCGACGGCGACGGCGACCTCGACGTCGTGATCGTCGCGCGCGACGAGCCGGCGGTGCTGCTGCGCAACAACCACTGCGAAAACCACGGAGCCGCGAGCGCCGACGCCTTCCTCTTCTCGCTGCGCACGCGTGGCGGCAATCGCGACGCGATCGGCGCCAAGCTCGCGCTCACCCTCGACGGCAAGACGCACATCGAGGAGGTGCGCGCCGGCTCGTCGTACTGCTCGCGCAACGACCTGCGCGTCCATTTCGGAGCCGCCAGCGCCACCCGCGCCGAGCAGCTCGAGGTCCGCTGGCCGAGCGGAGCGCGCCAGACCTTCGGCCCGCTCGACGCCGGCTACCACTACCGCCTGATCGAAGGCGAACCCACCGTCACGAAAGTGCGCAAGCTCGAGCGCTGACTCGGCGCGCCCGTGGCCGCCGCTCGATCAACGCTTCCCACCGGCCGGCTTGGCCGCCGGCGCCCCCGCTCCGTCCGGCGGCTTCTGCGTCGGCCGGCGCTCCCCCATCGGCAACGTCAGTGGCTTGCCCGCCTTCAGCGTCTCGACCCATTGGTCGAGCTGCTCGACCTTGCCCACCGTGATCAACTGCTGCGCGCGCTCGAAGTACTTGAGTGCGCTCGCGTTGTCGCCGAGGTTGGCCGAGATGTAGCCGAGCTGGATGCAGGTCGACGGGCTGCGCGGCGAGAGCTTGTCGGAGCGCTCGCCCCAGAGCTTCGCCTGCTCGTACTCGCCCGCCAGGTTCAGCAGGCCGCAGAGCTTGGTGAGGATCAGCGGGCTGCGCGGCGCGAGCTCCCGCTCGCGCAGCGTGCGTTGCAGGTCTTGCAGCAGCGGCTCGACCTTCTTGTGGCGCTCGAGGAGCTGCTTGCCTTCCGCCTGCTCGGCGGGAACCTCGGAGCGAGTGAGCAGGAGCGCGAGCCGGTAGTAGGCGTCGAACAGCAACGGGTCCTTCGCGATCACCTTGCGATACATCTCCTTCGCCGCGACCGTGTCTCCCACCTTCTCGCGCAACCGCGCCGCCACCAGCAGCGCATCCTGGCTCTCCGGGTTCACGGCGAGCGCCGCCTCCGCGTGCTGCTTCGCCTTCTCGAGCTGTCCCGCGTCGAGCAGGATCTCCGCGATCTTGAGGTCGGCGATGAAGTGCTCCGATCCCCGCGCCTGGTAGTCGAGCACCTTCTGGTACTGCGCCAGCGCGTCCTCGGTGCGCCCCATCGAGCGATAGATCTCGCCGAGCCGCGCGCGGTACTCCCCGTAGGTGGGCAGCAGCTCGACCGCCTTCTCGAGGTTGGCCATCGCGTCGGCCGAGCGCTCCAGCATCCCCTGCGCGATCGCGAGCTGCACGTAGAGCGGCGCCAGCTTCGGGAACTTGCCGACCAACTGCTGGTAGAGATCGGCCGCCTTTTCGTACTGCTGCAGCTTCAGATAACAGCTAGCCAGCCCGAAGACCGCGTCGCGCTCGTGATGCTTGTCGGTTTGCTCGAAGTCGCCCGGCTTGCCGACCAGCGGCAAGTAGATCTTCACCGCCTCTTCGGACAGGCCGCTGAACTCGGCGAGCAGCGCCGAGAGCAGCAGCCCTTCGTAGTTCTTCGGCTTGGTGGTGCGGACGAAGTTGAGCTCGGAGGCGGCCT
The DNA here is from genome assembly GCA_964426265.1 of uncultured Phycisphaerales bacterium. Classification (GTDB taxonomy): domain Bacteria; phylum Planctomycetota; class B15-G4; order B15-G4; family SIAN01; genus SIAN01. The sequence goes on from CAYRQC010000632.1 coordinate 2,793, forward strand.
CCTTGATGCGACCCTGCGCAAGGTAGATGCGCGACCGCGTGAGGTGCGGCTCGATGGCATTCGGGTCGTCCGCCGCGACCTCGTCGACGATCGACTGCGCCTGGGTTGCCGTCGCCTTGTTCATCCCGAGGCACTCGGCCAACAGCAGCTTGACCGAAGTGCGCTTCGGATTGATCAGCTCACACGTCTTGATGGCATCCTCGAAGCGGGCGAGCTGCCGCAGCGACCATGCACGCAGCTCGAGCACCAGCGGATCACCGGGGTGGTTCACCAGGTACTCGTTGCATAGCGCGAGCGCCCCTTCCTCGTCGTAGGTGTGGTAGAGCGCCCGGATCTTCTTCACCTCCTCGGGCATGTCCTGCGCCTGCGCCGCGGCGCGGACGGAGAGGGCCGGCAGCACGGCGACGGCCAGCCAGGCCGACCAGATCATCCTCGAGATCACGGGGAGCTCCCATCTTGCTTTCGGCGATCGCCGACGAAGTCGAGCTTGGCGGGGCGCAGCGGCATGCGACCGCTGGCGGGATCACCGAGCCGGAGCTTCGCCTTGGCGTATTCCCACTGCAAGGACTGCTTGTGCGAGTCGAAGTCGACGGCGAGCACTTGCAACAGCGAGTACATCTCGCCGAGCCGCACCGGGTCGACGGCCGCGATGACATCCTGCGGGCCGTGCAGCAGGTCGACGCGCGTCGGATCGATCCCGAGCAGGGCGCCCGTCGGGATGTAGCGCTTGCGCAGGCTCAGGCTGTCGGAACCGCTGCCCTCGAAGTCGACCACCTGGAGCGGCACACCGGCGCGGTTGGCGGCGTCGGCTGCCAGCTCCAGCACGGCGCCGAGCGAGCCGCTCCACCACGCCATCGGTGAAGCGACCCCAGCGCAATCGACCGTCAGGAACGAGTCGATCAGGTTGATCTGCGGTTGCGACAAGGCGTTGGTCCAGGCCGCCGAACCGATCGCGCCATCCTCCTGGCCGGTGAAGCCGATGAACCAATAGGTGTGCTCGTGATCGGTCTCGCGCAGCGCCTGGAGCAGCCCAGCGAGGAGCACGCATCCCGACCAGTTGTCGACCACGCCCGCCGAGCCCGGAGCGGTGTCGTAGTGGGCGCCGAAGCCGATGATGTGGCCGCTCGGCTTTCCCCGCAGCTCGGCGAGCACGTTGTGGCCGAGGTGGCGATGGCTCTCGGCGAGCTTGGCGAGCGCGGCCGCGATCTCGGACTTGGTGGCGCCGGCGGCCTCGAGCCGC
>CAYRQC010000633.1:0-14922 GCA_964426265.1 uncultured Phycisphaerales bacterium
CCGGTCTCGAGCGTCGCCTCGTTCCTCTTCGGACAGCTCTGATCGGTCAACGCGAAGCGCGGCGATCACGCCAGCGCCGAGTGCAGCGCCCCATCAACGCGGAGCGCCATCGCCCGAATCTTGCTGCGCCGCTGGAATGCAGAGCATCGCGAGCGCAAGCAGCAGGATGACACCGGCGACCAGCAGTCCGGCACCAGCGCGCGGCGGACCGAAGAGCCGTGGCGCGGCAAGAGCGGAAGCGGCCGCCTGCACGCTGGCGAGCAGCAAGACCGCGCGCCTCTCGCTCATCCCGCGGGCGGCGAGTCGGTGCGTCGCATGGCGCCGGTCACCGATCCACGGCCGCACTCCGAGATGGATGCGGAGCAGTGCGACGCTCGCGAGATCGGCGAGTGGCACCGCGACCAGCAGCAGCCACTCGAGCCGGCCCGAGTCGATCAACGCCATCGCCAGGCAGCCACCCAGGAGCAGGCTGCCGCCATCGCCGAGGAAGACCCGGCCGCGCGGGTAATTGAGGAAGAGGAACCCCACTGCGGCACCGGCGACGAGCGCGGCGAGGAGTGCGCCTCCCGACGCGCCGTGGGCGACCGCGGCGATCGCCACCGCTCCGGCACCCGAGGCTGCGACGAGCGCGCAGAGGCCGTTCGCGTGATCGATCGTGTTGGTCGAGTGGAGCGCGAGAAACGCGAGCGCGGCACGCAGCAGCGTCGCCGGCTCGAGAATGCTCGCCCAACCACCGGCCGGCGTTCGCATCGCCGGCAGGAACGCGATGCAGGTTGCGATCCCCTTCGTGAACGCGGTCAGTCCATGCAGGCGCGCATCGTCGACCACGCCGACGATGAAACAAAGCAGCGGAACGGCCAATCCGAGCAGCTCGGCAGGCGAGAGCTGGACGCCGAGCATGCGCGTGGCGACCGCACCACCGGCAAAGACGCCCGCGAGCAGCGCACCGCCGACCAGTGGGATGGCGCGCCGCTGGAGCTTGCGGCCGCCCGGCAGGTCGATCAATCCGAACCGCGGAGCGCTCCGCATCAGCACGAACGCCGCGCCGCCAGTCACGGTCGCCGAGATCGCCGACGCCACGGTGACGGCCGGAGCCAGAGTCATGCGGCGAGCGGCGGAAGCGCGAGCGTCCGCTCGTAGAGCGCGATCATCTGGCGCGCGTGCTCGGCCGGAGGGAGCCCGCGCAACGGAGGTGCACTCCCGCTCGCGACGACGAGCGAATCGGCGAGCGGTCGACCGAGCAGCCCGACGATCGCCTGCGCGGTCGCCTCGCGCGCGCGGGGTGGCACGAGCCGCCCATCGATGCCGTCGCGGATCAGGTCGACCACTCCGCCCACCGCGGTCGCCACGACCGGTACGCGCAATGCCGTCGCCTCGAGCAGCGACAGCGGCAGCCCCTCCTGGTCGGAGAGCAGCAGCTCGATGTCGAGTGCGAGATGCCAGGCTCGCACGTCCGATTGCCAGCCGACGAACAGCACGCTCTCCGAGAGCCCGCGCCGCGCGACCTCGGCGAGGAAGCGCTCGCGCAGGTCGCCGTCGCCGACCCACACGAAGCGGGCGTCGGGCCGCAGCTCCACCACTCGCTGCGCCACGTCGAGGAAGTAGAGCGGCGCCTTCACCTTGGTGAGCCGCGCCAGTGTGCCGAGCCATGGACCGACCGCCGGCAACAACCGGGCGCGTGCCGCGGCCCGTTCCACCGACGACGCGGGGGCGGCAAGCTCCGGCAGCAGCACGCCCGGCAGCACCGCGGTCCGCTCCCGCGGCGCCACCTGCCAGACGTCGCAAAGGTCGTCACGGACGCGCTCGCTCACCGCGATCACCAGATCGGTGCGTCGCGCCAGGTGACGTTCCAGGTGCGCCAGGCAGCGGCCGAACGGACGCCGAAACACCCCCTCGAAGAGGTGGCCGTGAAAGGTGTGGACGCGCCGGACGTCGCGCGGAAGGTTGACCGTACGGCCGAGCAGCCCCGCCTTGAAGGTGTGGCTATGGATCAGGGTCGGCCGGAATGCGCGCAGCTCGCGTTCGAGGAGGCGCCGCGCGCGCGCGTCGGCGAATGGCCGGATCGCGCGCCGCAGACCCGGGATCCGCCGCACCTCGATGCCGGCGGCGGCGAAGTCGGCCGAGAGGTCGTCCTCGCCCGGTTCCGGCTCACCGGCGAGCAGCAGCGACTCGACACCGCGCGAGCGCAGCAGCGGCTCGACGGCGAGCAGGGTCCGCGCCGGACCGCCGCGGTTCAATCGGGTGATCACGCGCGCAACGCGCAAGCGAGCGAGCTCCGCCAGGTCATCCAGGATGGGCTGCTATGCTACGCCGCCTTCGTGGCGCAGCGACCAGCGCACGGCGACGCATCACCGGGCAACTCGTCGCGGTGCAGCGTCTCGCAGCACAGAGACGTGCTCGCGCCCACCGACTTCCCGAACCCAACGAACCCACAGCGCGAGACGAGACGACATGCTCCTCCTGCCACTCCTCTTCACCAGCGGCGAGCACCATGGCGGAAACGCGCCCGCCGAGATGATCCTGGTGTCACTCGTACTGCTCGTGCTCTGGGGCGTCTACCGGATCAGCTCGCGGAAGAGTTCCTGAGCGCGACGACCGCTTCCACCAGCGCCGCGCCCCCTTCCACGACCGTGACTTGCTGAACGAGTACGGCCCAGACCGGTGCGTTCCGGATCGCCAGCGCGTCGAGCTTCATGGCATCTTTCTCGGTCACCACCAGCTCGGCGCCGAGCCGCTCTGCGTCGCGCGCCGCCGCGCCGAGTTCGGCCGCCGTGTAGAGGTGGTGATCGGGATGGGCGAGCTCGACGACGACGCGGCCGCCGAGCCGCTCGACGGTCGCGCGTACGGCGGCCGGGTCGCCGACGGCGGTCAGCAATGCGACGGCGCGGCCGCAGAGCCACGCCGCCGGAAGCTGCTCGGCGCCGCGCCGGACCGCGGCGATCTCGAAGCGCACGACGCCAAACTGGGCGTGCGGTGCAAGCTCGTGAACCAGCGCACGTACCGGCTCGAGCGCCCCGTCGGCGAGCTGTTCGGCGCGCGTCGCGAAGATCCAATCGGCGCGCTGCAGCGCCGCCGGCGGCTCGCGCAACGGCCCGCGCGGGAGCAGCCGGCCGTTGCCCAGCGGTGTCCGGCTGTCGACCAGTACGACGTCGAGATCCCGCGCCAGCGGCTCATGCTGGAACCCGTCGTCGAGCAGCACCACGTCGCAGGGCGTCGCCGCAAGGGCGCGCTGTGCCGCCGAATGGCGGCGGGGATCCTGCACGATCGACGCTTGCGGCACGACGCGTTCGAGCCAGAGCCCTTCGTCGTTGAGTCGCGCGCCGCGTGCTCGGCGATAGCCACGACCGAGCACCATGACACGCAGGCCGCGAGCCAGCAGCTCGCGAGCCAGCCATGCGGCAAACGGCGTCTTGCCGACGCCGCCGGCAACCAGGTTGCCGATGCTGACGACGGGAACCGGCAGACGGGTCCGCCGCCGGATCCCGAGAGCGTAGAGCGCCCGATGAGCAGCCCGTCCGACCGCGTAGGGGCCGCTCGCAAGGGTGAGCAGCGCGCGCAGCACGATCGACCCCGTGCCGCTTCGCCAGATCTCTTCGATACGCCGGCGACCGACCGCCATGGGCGCGGCACTCTACCGGCGGGCGGTGTCAGCTGCGGCGCGGCGGCTCGCTGCCGGCGCTGGCTCGGTCGTTCGCCGGCGGCGTCACTGGCTTGCCTTCCACCGGCTTCACGATCGGGTGCGACTCCGTCTTCTCGCGCTCCGCGGCGCGCGCCGCCTTCTCCTGCTCCTCGTCGGTGAACGCCGTGAAGAGCGGCTCCCACTGCGGGTAGACGTCGAGGAAGCGCTGCTCGCGTTCGTCGGGGAAGGTGCCGATGACCGTGCGCCGCCACTCGATCTGTCGCTTGCGCTCTGGGGTCCAGCCCTGCTCCGGCGGGAATTCACTGAGCAGCGAGAGCTTGCGGGCGGCGCCGGGAGGTGGCTTGGCGCCATCGGTGGCTGGGACGGCCGGCGGCGCGGCGGATGGCTCGCCGGCCTCCGGAGTCGGCGGCTCGATCGGCTCGATCGGCTCGCTCCGCTCGCGACGGCGGAGGCGCGCACTCGCGAAGTCGGACTCCGTGGCGCGCAGACCGGCGGAGTCGAGGATGTCGCGAACCTCGAGCTTCGCCACCTGACTCCAGCGCAGCTCGAGCTCGCCATCGAGCCCGTCGACATAGTGGAGCTTGAAGCGTTGATCGAGTGTGTAGGGTGCCACCGAGTGATGGGCGCCCGCATGCACCAGGTCGTGAAACGCCGCATCGCGGCTGACGATGCCACTGAAGCGGCGCCCGCTCTTCATGCGCAAGCTCACCTTGTAGCTCGGCACCTCGGGCGTCTTCGCGCGCGGCGTGGGAACCACGATCGGTGCCTGTACGCCACCCGGAGCCCTCGGACGGACCATCGGCGATGCGGGCAGGTCGGGGACGGGCGCCGTATCTTGTGGCAGCGCCAGGAAGAGCAGGCAGGCAACGAGCATCGGTCGGTCCCTCGATGGAAGAGAGCTATCCCCTCCATCGAGAGTGGCACCCACTCGAGTGAAGCGACCACCGGGTCCATGTCGAACAGAAGATCGTTCCGACCCGCCCGCCGCGGCCGGACTGGACTCCCGCGGCTTGGGCCAACGAGCCAGGCAGGCCGGCTCAGTCGCAGCCGATCGCTGCCAGCGGGGATTCGTGCTCAGTTCTGAAAGGCGCTGCCGGCGCGCGGCGCCGAGGCGGTCGCCGCCTTCGACGCCGGCGCCATGGTGGCCGGCGCGCTCGACCAGCAGGCGAGGATCTCGGCAGCGAGCGCGGTGTAATCCTTGGCGCCTTGCGATGACGGATCGTAGTCGAAGACGGTCTGGCCATGGCTCGAAGCCTCGGCCAGGCGGACGTTCTGCCGGATCGCGGTCTTGAAGACGCGCGCGCCGAAGTGGCCGCGCGCCTCCTCCTCGACCTCACGCGCCAGCCGCGTGGTCGTCTGCATCCGACACAGCACGATGCCGAGCAGCTCGGGTCCGTTCTTCAACCGGCGGCGCAGCTTCTCCATGACCTCCGTCAGGCGACTGATGCCGTGCAGCGCGAAAAACTCGGCCTGGAGCGGGATCAAGACCTCGTCGCCCGCAGTGAGCCCGTTGAGCGAGAGGAGCCCAAGCGATGGTGGGCAATCGATCAAGACCACGTCGAAGCGGTCTCGTTGCGAGAGTTCCACCAGCGCGTCGCGGAGCAGCGTCTCGCGACCGATCTCGCCAGCCAGCTCGAGCTCGGCGCTCGCGAGATCGATGTGGGCCGGGACGAGCGCGAGCCGTTCGGTCGCGGTCGTCGCGATCGCCTTCTCGATCGGCAGGCTCTCGACGAGCACCTCGTAGACCGACGGGGCACCGCCGTTCACGTCGTGGTCGAGGTGAAGCGTCAAGTGTGCCTGCGGATCGAGGTCGATCACCAACACCCGCCGGCCCGCCCGCGCCAGTGCGGCGCCGAGGTTGCACGTCGTCGTCGTCTTGCCGACGCCGCCCTTCTGGTTCATTACCGCGACGACCTTCATCGTGCACCCTCCGCCAGACGTCGCGGGATGCTATCCCGTTCCTGCCCGTGCAGTTGTGCTACGGAGCGACGTTTCAGCCTCATCGTCCCCCCGTGAAGGGCTGGCGTCGAGCCGAGTACCGACCCGGAAACTGCGGTGGCCGCACCAGCGACAGATCGCGCTGGCGCGGCCACGCGTGGGGCCGATCGATCAACCGTTCCTCGACTCGGTCAGTGCCCGACGACGTCGATCTCGAGTGCGTTGGTCATCGAGATGCGACGAACGGCTGCGGGATCGAAGAAGGCCGCCTGACAGTACACGACGAGCCCCGGCTCGTTCAGGAGGTCGTCACCGGTGATCGTCAGCGAGCCGGCTCCCGCGACTCCGGATGCGCCACCAAGCGTGATCGCAAGCGGCGCGATCAACTGGGTGAGATCGATGTAGAAGTGGCCGCCGAAGACGATGATGTCGGTGTCCGCCATCCCGACGAACAGGAAGCCCTGCGCGCCACCGCGTCCATCGGTCACCGTGACCGAGTAGTCGCCATTGCAGCGCCCGCCGATGCCGCTGAGATGCGGCACGAACCCGCCTGAGCCGGCCAGTCCTTGACCGAACTCGGTCATCGTCACCTCGCAGGTCGCATGCGCGAAGACGTCCTTGAGACCATTTCCATCACCGGGAACGAGGGTGGTCGCGGCACTCTCGAAAACGACGACGTAGCCGTCGTTGCAGAGCTCGGGCCGACCGCAATCAGCATCGGCCTCGCTGCCGTCCGCTGCCACGCTCACTCGGGTGGTCCGGTTGCGATCGAGTTCCACCACGAAAATGTCGGCGTGACCATTCTGGTCGTTCGCGACCAGGTCGGTCGCGCTGCTCGAGAAGGCGATGATCGTGCCGTCCAGCGAAATCGAGGCCTCGGAGCTGTTGCCGTTGGTCTGACCACCGAACTGGTCGAGGCTCACACGGGTCGTCGTGCCCGCAAGGAGATTGCGCAGGAAGATGTCGCTGCTGTTGTTGGTGTCGTTGGAGACGAGGTTGGTCGCCTTGCTGTCGAAGATGACCTTGGTTCCATCCGTGCAGATCTCGGGATCTCCCGAGTCCTGGTTGCCTCCTAGACCGGTCTGGTTGATGCTCGCACGGACCGTGGTGCCCGCACCACGATCATGGACGAAGACATCGGAACGGGCGTTGCCATCGTTCGGCACCAGGTTGGTTGCGGTGCTCGCGAACGCGATCACCAAACCGTCGTAGGAGATGGTCGCCCGGACACTCTTGGCGTTCGCTTCGACTCCGGCGGAACTCACGTTGACGCGTGTGGTCGTCCCAGCCGTAAGGTCGCGGACGAAAATATCCTGGAAGCTGTTGGTGTCGTTCGGGACCAGGTTCTTCGCCTCGCTCGCGAAGGCCACGACGTCCCCGTCCAAGTCGACCCATGGAGCGTAGCTGTCGCCGTTGGGCTCGACGTTCGCGCTGCTCAAACTGATCCGGGTCGTGATGCCAAGCTGCAGGTCGCGGAGGAAGATGTCCTGCATGCCATTCAAGTCGTTGGCCACGAGATCATTCGCGCGGCTCGCGAAGGCGACGAAACGGCCGTCACCGGAGAGCGCGGGCGCGTTGCTCCCCCCGTCCGCATCGCCACCGGAAAGGTCGACGCTCACCCGCGTCGTGGAACCGAGAAGGCGATCGACGATGAAGACATCGCTGACGCCGTTGCCGTCATTGGCCACGAGATCCGAGGCGTCGCTCGAGAACGCGACGTAGCGGCCATCCGCCGACACCGATCGGTTGACGCTGGCGCCATCCGGATCGCCGCCCGCAAGATCGATCGAGACGCGCTCGACACCTTGCGCACGCGCCGGCGTCGCGAGCGCGAAGAGAACGATGGAAGAAACCACTGGATTCGGCATGTCGCAGATCCTTTCAAACAGCTGTCGAAACCATGCGTCGATGCCTCGCATCCTTCTTGGGAGCGGACCCGTCCGCAGGGGCTGTCGATAGCGTCAACTCGAGCGCGTTGCAGGCAAACTCGTGGCCAACGGCGCGCCCTCGTCGTCCTACCGACCTACTTGATCAGCGACAATTGTTGGCGGAATCGTCCGATCTTGGAAGGGGGTCGTGCGGAGCGCGCGCCCGCGAGACGCCACCCGAGCACTGCTCTCAGCAGCGCGGCAAGGACCGTCGAGCAACCGCAAACCACTGTCATCCATGGACTTATGGAGGCGGCACTCGGATTTGAACCGAGGAATAACGGATTTGCAATCCGTTGCCTTACCGCTTGGCTATGCCGCCGAATCGGGTCGCCGCCGAACCTCGTCGGCCTGCGACCCTCGAGAACCAAGCGACGTTACGTGTCGCCGCCACCGTGCGCAACCCGGCCGCCGAGCTCCACCTCTCGCTGGCGCCGACGCCGGCTCATTTTCCATGCGATCCGTTTGCCTCGAGCCAACGCTCGGCGTCAATGGCCGCCATGCAGCCGGTGCCGGCAGCGGTGACCGCCTGGCGGTAGATCGAGTCCTGCACGTCGCCACAGGCGAACACGCCTGGAACGTTGGTGTAGGTCGACTTCGCCTGGGTGACCAAGTAGCCCTTTTCGTCAAGGGTGAGCTTGCCGGCGAACAGGTCGGTGTTCGGCTTGTGGCCGATCGCGACGAAGAGGCCACCGCAGGCGAAGTCGGTGCGCTGCTTCGACTTGTAGTTCTCGAGCACGACCGCACGGATCCGTTTGTTTCCGTTGCTGTCGAGGACGTCGACCACCTCGCTGTCCCAGATGAAGCTGATCTTCGGGTTCTTCGCGGCACGGTCCGCCATGATCTTGCTCGCCCGCAACTTGTCGCGGCGATGGACGACCGTCACCTTCGAGGCGTAGCGCGTGAGGAAGTTGGCCTCTTCCATGGCGGTGTCACCGCCGCCGACGACCGCAAGCTCCTTGCCCTTGAAGAAGGCACCGTCGCAGGTTGCGCAGGCCGAGACGCCGCCGCCCGCGTCCCGGATGCGCGCCTCGTTGGGCAGCCCGAGCCACCGCGCCTCGGCGCCGGTTGCGACGATCAGCGTCTCGCAAGTGAAGTCGCCGTCGGTCAGCGTCTTCACCGTGAACGGACGCTTGCTGAGGTCGACCTCGGTGGCCCACGACTGGACCACTCGGGTCCCGAACCGGACCGCCTGCGCCTCGAAGACCTCCATCATCTTCGGACCCATGATCCCGTGCTCGAAACCGGGGTAGTTCTCGACGTCGGTGGTGAGCATCAGCTGTCCGCCGCGCGCCGGACCGTGCAGCACGGTCGGTTGGAGATTCGCTCGCGCGGCGTAGATCGCCGCCGTCCAGCCAGCGGGCCCGGATCCCAAGATGAGTACGTCGGTGTGGTTCATCGCATCGGTTTCCTGTCGATTCGTGGCCGTCAGAGCCGGCTCACTCGAGGCCATCCAGCAGGTGGACGAGCAGGCGCACGCCCACGCCGCTCGCGCCACCTTCGTAGAGCTCGTTGCGCGGCGTGTCCCAGGCGGTGCCCGCGATGTCCAGGTGCGCCCACGGCAATTTGCCGGCGAACTTCTGGAGGAAGGCCGCCGCTGTCACCGCACCGCCGAATCGCGATCCCGAGTTCTTCACATCGGCGACCGTCGACTTCATCTCTTCGAGGTAGTCGTCCCAGAGCGGCAACGGCCAGAGCCGCTCCCCTGACTCCTCGGCCGCGCGCTTCAGCCGAGCCGCGAGGTCGTCGTGATTGCAAAAGAGGCCCGTTGCTCGATGGCCGAGCGCCACCACCACGGCACCGGTCAGCGTGGCGAGATCGACGGTGTAGTCCGCCCCCAGCTCCTTCGCCCGCCCGAGCGCATCGGCCAGGACGAGGCGGCCTTCGGCATCGGTGTTGGTGACTTCGACCGAGACACCGCCATAGGTCGTGAGCACATCGCCCGGCTTGATTGCCCGCCCGCCCGGCATGTTCTCGGTGCATGGGACGAGGCCGAAGACATGGACCTTGGGCCGCAGCTTCGCGATCACGGCGAACGCACCGAGTACCGCGGCGCCGCCGCACATGTCGAACTTCATCTCCTCCATGCTCGCAGCCGGCTTTAGCGAGATCCCACCGGAATCGAACGTCAACCCTTTGCCGATCAGGCAAATGCTCTTGCGCACCGAGCGAGGGCGCCATTCGAGCTCGAGGAAGAAGGGCGGCTCCACCGAACCGCGCGCCACGCCGAGCAGGCCGCCAAACTTCCGCCGACGAAGCTCTGGAAGCGCGATCACCCGCAGCCGGATGCCGCTGCCGCGCACGATTTGGCGCGCTTGGGCGGCGAGGTAGCGCGGTGTCGCGACGTTGGCCGGTTGGTTGCCGAGATCGCGCGCGAGGCACTGTGCGCGTCCGACGACGCCACCGACACGCAGTCCCTCGGCGAGACGGCGCTGATCGCCGACGCCACCGATCGCGTGGACGACCACCGAACGGACGGGCTTGGGTGCCGCATCGGTCTTGGCGCCGTGGAACGAGTAGCCGCCCAGCTCGAGCCCTTCGCCGAGCGCGCGGCCGATCGCCGTCGCCTCGATCCCGCCGAACGAGAGCGCGAGTGCGCAGCCATCGATCTTGAGCTGTCGCGCGCGCTTCACGAGGGCCGCCGCGCCGCGGCGGTAGGTTTCGGCCGTCGCCTTCGACCGCGCGCCGAGCCCGATGAGCAGGAGCCGCCGCCGACCCGCGTAGACCAGCGCCGACTCGAGCTCACGACCGGTGAAGTCCTTGGCTTCGATCGGTCCGCGGATGGCCGCGGAGAGGGCCGCCGGCAGCCAGCGCACGGCAAGCTCGTCCGACGCGACCAAGAGGCCGAGCAGCGTCGTTCGCTTGCGCTCCAGCCCCCCATTCGGACCGAGCGAGACCTTCATCATCACCTCTCCGACCGCTTCATGGGCAGCCGCGCGCGCCCGCCGCTGCAAGCTCGCGCAGGGCCGCCACTACCGCCGTCACTTCGGACACCGCGGGCTGCGGACCGAAGGAGAGGCGCAGCGTACCGTCGAACGCGGTTCGAAGAGCCACGTGGGTTCCCGGAGCACAGTGGAGACCGGCGCGCTGCTCGATGCCGAACTCGCGTTCAAGCAGCAGCGCCGCCTCGGCAATCGAGAAGCCACGCACGCGCAACGGGAAGACCGGCTCGCGCGCCGCCGTGTCGAGTGGTCCAAAGAGCTCGATGCCGTCGAGCCGCGCCACCTGCGCAAGAAACTCGGCCGCGACCGCAGCGCGCGCCGTCGCGACCTTGCCAAGACCGCCTTCCGCCATCCGCAACGCGATCGCTTCGGATAGTCCTTCGATGCCCGGCAGATTGGGTGAGCCCGCTTCGAGCGCGCCGGGAAACTCCGTCGGCTGCAGCGGCTCTTCGCTTCGTACGCCAGTGCCCCCTTCGCGTAGCGGCAGGAGCTCGACGCCTTCGCGCACCCAGAGGAAGCCGGTGCCGAGCGGCCCGCCCGGCCCCTTGTGACCGGCGCCCGCGATCGCGTCCGCAACGGCCCCGATCTCGTCGAGCGGCCGGTAGCCCGCACTTTGCGCCACATCGACGAGCAGCCATGGCCGGCTCGGCGCCGTCACGCGCTCTCGCAACGCGCGACCCACCGCCGCGACTGGTTGCAGCGCGCCGGTCACGTTCGATGCGTGCGTCATCACGACCCACCGCGTACGTGCACTCACCTGCGACAGCACCGATTCGGCCGCGACCACTCCGAATCGATCAGCCGCCGCAACCTTGAGCACGACGCCGTGCATCTGCGCCAACCGATGGAGCGGCCGCACCACCGAGTTGTGATCGACCTGCGTCAGTACGACCTCGTCGCCGGGACGGACAGCGCCCTTGATCGCCAGATTCAGTGCATCCGTCGCGTTCAGTGTGAAGCTGACTCGCTCCGGAGCGGGCACAGCGAGCAGCTCGGCGACACGCACGCGCGCCCGCTCGATCATGCGACCGGCCGTACGGCCGCGTTGCGAGCTGCCGCGATCGGGCGCGACGCCCGGATCGACGAGTGCCTTCGCGACCGCGGCGACCACGCGCGGGTCCTTCGGAAACGACGTCGACGCGTGGTCGAGATAGAGCATCACTTGCCATGTTACGGCGTGGCGCGAGCTCCCCCGCTCCCCACCTCACTCGCCGCGCAGCTGCTCCAGCACCTTGCGATGGCGCCCGGCTGGATAGCGGGTGCAGTAGTCGTCGATCGCCGCCCGGATCTTCGTGGCGTCGGCTTCCTGCGCCACCAACGCCTTCAACAGCAGCGGCCACGCATCCTCGACGTCGATGTCGCGCGCGAGCCCGATCGCGATCGCCGTTCGCAGCGCCCCCTCGGCCTCCTTCGCGCGACCGAGTTCGAGCAGGATTCGACCGAGGTGCAGGTGAGCGAGCGGGTTCAGAGGAAGCTTCTCGATCGACTTGCGGAACGCCTGCACTGCCGCGTCCTTGTCACCGGCGGCGTAGAGGCGAACGCCATCGTCGAACGCCTGCCGCGCCGCTTCCGTCGCAAGCTCGTGCTGGGGGTCGACTGCCGTCGCGCTCGCTTCGACGACGGCCCGCATGCCGGTGCCATCGACCTCGGGCGCATGGAGCTCGAGTGCGCGCTCAAAGCAGCTCACCGCCCGTTCGCGATCACCGCGCAGCAGATGGCCATACCCGGCGTCGCGCAACGCCTCGACCAGCTCCCTGCGCAGCAACGGATCGTCCGGTGCAGCGGCGAAGAGCTCGTCCTGCAGGACCACGCGTTGGTCGAGCGCATGGCGATCGCGAGCGACGGTCGCAAGCCCGCGGACCAGTGCCGGGCGCCGGCCGATCGCCGCGATCGCCTGCTCGAGGAGCCGCCCGGCCACCTCCGGCTGGCTGCGCGCGCAGAGCCGAGCCGCGGCCGCCACCGCGCCGCCCTCGATCTCGTCGCGCACGCCCGGCAGGTTGGGCGCGCTCGCGAGCGCCGCGACCATCCGAGTCAACCCCTTTTCCGCGAAGTCCGCCGAGCCGCAAAGCAGCCGTCCTTCGAGGAGCTGCGCCGCTGGATCGTCGGGGTCGAGCTTGCGCGCCAGCACCACCTCGCGCAGCCCTGCTTCCACCTCGTCACGACCGAGATAGATGCGCGCCAGGACGAGGTGGGGTTGCGCCCGATCAGGAGCCTTGGCGACGGCTCGTTCGGCGAGCGTCACCGCCTCGATCAGCCGTTGCTGGCCGACGCGCAGCAACGCGAGGCACTGGAGTTCCTCGGGGGTGGCGCCATCGGGGTTCGCGGCGACCTTCTCGAGCAGTCGCTCCACCAGGGGGATCACGGTGGTGACGAAGTTCCGATCTTGCGCGGAACGATGGAGGGCATCGACCATCACCGCGGCGACGGCAGCGGAGTAGGTGCGATCATCGGAGAAGCGCGGCAGCTCGTCACCGAGCGCAGCGGCCGCCGCTTCGGGCCCGCGCACTTCAAGCAACAGCTCGATCCGCCGGGCCTGGATCTCCACCAGGGGTGGTGCAGCAACTGGCCGCGTGGCGAGCCAGCGTGCCAGCCAGTCGAGCACCGCGTCCGGCGCGCCCCGCGCCTCGATTCGGGCGACGACGCGCCGACCCAGCTCGCGTTCGAGGACCTGCCCGAGTGGCAGAGGGCTCGAGGCCGCCGCCAGTGTCGCTCGCTCGAGAGGTCCGTCGTCGTCCGCGAGCCGCGTCATCTCGATCGCGACGGTCGGATGAGCCGCGGCAGTGGCAAGCAGGTCAGACCGGCGGCCGGCGATCCCCAACCCGCCGACCTGCAAACCAAGCAGCAACGCTGCGACCGCCCACGTAGCGACCTCGCTCGTCGCTCCCAATGCCATCGCGAGGAGCGCGACTCCAGGCAACGCGAGGCCGGCGGGCAGCAATGCGGTCGGGGCCGCGGCTGCCACCATCATCGGCGCCGTCATGGCGAGCAACACGCCAAGCGCGAGCAGCCGCGAAGGCGCCGAGCGCAACCCGTGCGCGAGGACGAGCAGCGCGATCAGCGTCATCGCCACCAGCACGACGGAGGGTGACCGCTCTGGCCGCCAGCTCGAGAGGAACGGTGCGTGCAACAGCAGGCCCGCACCCCCTTCGAGCAGGCCACGGCCGACCTCCCGAGCCGCACTCGCAGCGTCGGCAAGGGTCACGACGGCGGGCAGTGGAGTCGCGAGCGCGACCGGAACGCCGGTCCGCATGCCGCCGAGCAACCCCAACAGCAGCCCGGCGACGAGCGCGCCCGCAGCAAGGAGCGTGCGACGGGGATGGGCGGGCGCGTGCGGACGGGCCGTGGCAATCAGGATCGCCATCGCGGCGGGAATGAACGCCCCCTGCGACGCGTACCCCGCCACGAAGATTGCCACCACGTCAGCAACCAAGTGGCTCGACGCCGTGCGACGGAGCTCGGTCAACCAGAGGAGCGCGATCGTCGCGACCAGCAGCGCGCGTCCGCTGCCGTCCCAAAGCACGCTGCCGGCCGCCGACGAGCCGACGAAGAGCAGCCCGGCCGCGCACGCGCCAGCGCGCGTGGCTCCGAGGTGGCGCGCGCCACGGCTGACCAGGCAACCCCCGAAAACGATCAACAGCACCAGCCCGAGCCGGACCAGCAGCACCGCGACCGGCGCGCTACTCCAGGAGGTGACGAGCCAGCGCAGCCCGGGCCAGGCGGCGAGGTTGGTGTCGCCCTCGATCAGCCACTCGAGTGCTCGGAGCGCCGGCAGATGGGCGAGCAGCGCCGCGGCCAGCAGGATGAGAACCACCACCACCGTTGAAGGTGCACGGTGGCCCGGACTCTCCTGCTCGTGTTCGTCACTCGATCGATGCATCGAGGTCAGTATGACGCCGCCGACGGTTCGGCGACGGCGAGCGGTACGATCGCGCGCGTCGCAGGATCATTCGAGCGTCGCAGTCCAGATCCGAGTTTGCGCTCCTGAGCAGCTCATCGACGATGAACGAACGGCTCCACTTCGAGCTCTTGGTGCACCGGCGTGCCGGGTTGCGTCGATGGGCGCGCGCACGACCGATTGCCATGCCGACGCCGGTGGCCGCAGCGGGTCCAGCGCCGGCGGATCGATCAGTGTCGATCGCACCACCCGTCACCCACGTGGGGCTCTTCTCAACAGCAACGGCTCCCGCACGCAGCCGTGAGCAGCGGCTCGCCGACCTCGCAGCGATCGCGACCGAGGTCAGCAGCTGCCGCCGCTGCAAGCTCTGCGAGCAGCGCACCAAGACCGTTCCCGGCGAGGGGGCGCTCGACCCACCCATCCTCTTCATTGGTGAGGGACCAGGAGCGGACGAAGACCGGACCGGTCGGCCGTTCGTCGGGCGTGCCGGGCAGCTCCTCGACAAGATGATCGCCGCGATCAAACTGCGGCGCGAAGAGGTCTACATCGCCAACGTCGTCAAGTGCCGGCCGCCCGAGA
>CAYRQC010000634.1:0-4167 GCA_964426265.1 uncultured Phycisphaerales bacterium
GGTCGCGTCGCCGTCGCGCCGTGACATCACGCTGCGGGACGAGGACCTGATCGTGCGCGGCGGCTCCCGCAGCGCGCTCGGCAAGACGCTGCGCGCCTCGACCGCGCCGAGTGGTCGCAAGCTCTGGGACGACAGCAGCGCCGTGCGCGCACTGAAGTCGAAGGAGTTCGACGCGCTCATCGAGGTGCTCCTGCGCGCCGCCTCCACGCACGGGCTGATCTCGGAGGAGGTCACGCCGTTCAGCAACCAGGTCGGCTGGCGCCTCAACGACGCGTGCATCCGGTTCAAGAAGGGCACGCCCGCGATCAACCCGGCGCACCCGAACGAGAATGCCTTCTTCCGCGACTTCTATGCGAGCCTCGCCCGCCTGCTGCGCGATCCCGTCCACCCACTCTTCGGCTTCGAGGCGCGCGAGCACACGGCGCAGGTCGACGGCGAGAAGCGCGCCGTGCGCGAGAAGCGCTTCCGTTTCGGTGGCAAGGAGCGCGAGGAGCTCGCCGCCGACGAGAAGCACCTGCGCGAGATCGGCGAGGCCAATCGCTTCCTGCCGGTGCTCTTCTGCTCGCCCACGATGGAGCTGGGCGTCGACATCTCGGCACTCAATGCCGTCTACTTGCGCAACGTGCCGCCGACGCCCGCGAACTATGCACAACGCAGCGGTCGCGCCGGCCGCAGCGGTCAGGCGGCGCTCGTGCTCACCTACTGCTCGGCGCAGGGGCCGCACGACCAGTACTTCTTCCGCGATCCGAAGGGCATGGTCCACGGCGAGGTGCGTCCGCCGCTGCTCGATCTGGCGAACCGCGACCTCGTCGAGAGCCACCTCCTGGCGGTCTGGCTGGCCTGCACCGAGGAGCCGCTCGATGCGTCGATCTCGGAGCTGCTCCTGCTCGCCGAGCCTGCTCGCCCGCTGAAGCCGGAGGTGAAGGCGCCGATGAGCACGCCACGCGCGGCCACGGAGGCGGTGCGGCGGATCGGGCGGGTGCTCGACCTGCTCGCGGACGACCTCACCGAAGAGCTGGCGCCGTGGTATCCCGGCCGCGACGCGTTCGCAGCCGCGGTCGTCGACCAGGCGCTCGGCCGCTTCGAGCAAGCATTCGACCGCTGGCGCGACCTCTTCCTCGCCGCCGAGCAACAGCGCGACGCCGCGCGACGCACGATGGACGACTACGCCGCGCCCCAACAGGAAAAGCGCGCCGCCCATGTCCGGCATGCGCAGGCCATCGATCAGCTCAACCTGCTGCAAAAGGGCACCAGCAGCCTTTCGAGCGACTTCTACACCTACCGTTACCTCGCCACCGAGGGCTTCCTGCCGGGCTACAACTTCCCGCGGCTGCCGCTCATGGCCTACGTCCCGGCGACCAACGATGGCCGTGGCCGCCAGACCTACCTCCAGCGCCCGCGGTTCCTGGCGCTCGCGGAGTTCGGGCCGCGGAGCCTCGTCTATCACGAGGGCCGCGCCTACCGCGTCGTGCGGGCGCTCCTCTCGCTGAACCATCAGGGGAATGCCACCGCCGACACGCAGCTCCCCACGAAGTCAGTGCGCATCTGCAAGAGCTGCGGCGCGGCGCACTTCGACGACCAGGCCTCGCTCTGCCACGCCTGCGCCGCCGATCTCGGCAACGCCGAGATCGTGAACCACGTCTATCGCATCGAGAACGTCGCCACCCAACCCGCCGAGCGCATCACCGCCAATGACGAAGAGCGGCAGCGCCAGGGCTTCGATCTGCAGACCACCTTCGAGTGGGCGGTGCGTGATCACGCGGTCGACGTGCGGCGCGGCGCCGCGGCGGACGCGCAGGGCGAGATCGCGCGCCTCGCCTATGGCCCGGGCGCGACGATCACCCGACTCAACAAAGGGCTTCGCCGCCGCGCGAACCGGACGCAGTTCGGTTTCAACATCGACCCGATCTCCGGCTACTGGGCAAAGAACGCGGACGAAGGCAACGAGCCGACCGACCCGACTGCGGCGCCGCGTCAATGGATCGTGCCGAGCGTCCAGGATCGCAAGAACGCGCTCCTGCTCCAGCCGACGGGAGCGGAGCTCTCGCAGTCCACGCTCGCGACATTCCAGCACGCACTCTTGCGTGGCATCGAGGCGGTCTTCCAGCTCGAAGAAGGGGAGATCCTCGCCGAGCCGATGCCGACGCGCGACGAGCGCAGCGGCTTCCTCCTCTACGAGGCGACCGAGGGCGGCGCGGGCGTGCTGACCAGGCTCGTCGCCGAGCCCGAGCGCCTCGCCGAGGTCGCACGCAAGACGCTCGCGATCATGCACTTCGCGGTGACGGACGCGGCGAGCCTGCCCGACGATGGCCATGGTCTGGTCGACGTGCCCGACACCGCGTGCGTTGCGGCGTGCTACCGCTGCCTCCTCTCCTACTTCAACCAGCCCGACCACGAGCGCATCGATCGCCGCGACGCCGACGCCAAGTCGCTGCTGGTACGGCTCGCGCGCGCCACGACCTCGGGGCTCGACGCGCCGACGGTCGCGCGGCGATCGCGGCGCAGCACGCAATCGAGCGCGCTGCAGTCTGCAGGGGACACGAACGGCGTCGCCGATGCACTCGCCCGCTTTCACGACCTCGCCCGTGCGCGCGATCTTCCGGGCCCCGACGCGGCGCCGCTCGTCGTTGGCGTGGTGAAGGTGCCCCTCGTCTGGCGCGGCCACTACGTCGCCGCGCTCTTCGACGCCTCGCTCGCAGAGGTCGTGCGTTCGCTCGAGGAGAAGGGCTTCGAGGTCATCGTCTTCGAAGGCGATGCGGCCGCATGGGCCGCCGCGCTCGACCGCCTCGCCCGCGCCCTCGGACGTTCGTGATGACGACCGTGACCTATTCGCCAGGCAGCCTGGTGCGCGCACGCGGCCGCGAGTGGATCGTCCTCAGCGGCAGCGATCGCGAGACGCTCCACGTGCGACCCGTCTCGGGCTCCGAGGACGATCAGACGCTCATCCATCTGGCGCTCGAGTCCGAGCCGGTCGTCGCGGCCACGTTCCCGCGGCCCGATCCGCGCCAGAAGGCCGGTCACGACGCGGCGCTGCTCCTGCGCGATGCCCTGTTGCTGTCGCTGCGGCGCGGCGCGGGGCCGTTCCGCGGGTTCGGGCAGATCGCCGTCGAGCCGCGCGCCGACCAGCTCGTGCCGCTGCTCATGGCGCTGAAGCTCGATCCGGTGCGGCTGCTCATCGCCGACGACGTCGGCATCGGCAAGACCATCGAGGCCGCGCTGATCGCGCGCGAGCTGCTCGATCGCGGCGACATCACGCGGCTCGCGGTGCTGTGTCCACCGCACCTCGTCGACCAGTGGGTGGGCGAGCTCGAGGCGCGCTTCCACCTCCATCCGGTGGCCGTCACCGCCGCGAGCGCGAACCGCCTCGAGCGCAGCCTCCCGCCGAGCGAGAGCATCTTCTCGGCCTGCCCGCACACGGTCGTCAGCCTCGACTACATCAAGAGCGAACGTCGCCGCGCCGAGTTCCTGCGCGCCTGCCCCGAGTTCGTCATCGTCGACGAGGCGCACACCTGCGCCGCCACCGGCCCGGGGCGTCATCAACGCTACGAGCTCTTGAAGGGGCTCACCGAGTCGCCCACCCGCCACCTCGTGCTGCTGACCGCGACCCCGCACAGCGGTGACGAGGCCGCGTTCTTCCGATTGCTCGGCCTCCTCGATCGCGAGTTCGAGAAGCTGGCGGACGCGACCGGTGCGGAGCGCGACGAGCTGCGCGATCGCCTGTCGCGCCACTTCGTGCAGCGCCGTCGTCCCGACATCGCCGAATGGAAGGAGGGCAACCTCTTCCCGCGCCGCGAGACCAAGGAGCTGACCTACACGCTCACCGGCGCGTGGGAGCGGTTCTTCGACGCGGTCCTCGACTACTGCGCCGCGGTCGTGCAGGCCGCGGACGGAGACGAGCGCCGTCAACGGCTCAACTTCTGGGGCACGCTCGCCTTGATGCGCTGCGTCGCCTCGAGCCCCGCCGCTGCCGTGCAAGCGCTTCGCACGCGCGCCGGCAGCGAGCAGGACGACGACGTCGACCACCTCGAGAACCGTGTCTTCGACGGCGCCGCCGACCTCCTCCCGGACGATGACGTCGAGCCGCCCGCGGGCAGCGACGATCCCGCGCTGAACGCCCTCATCGCGGAGGCGGAAGGCCTTGCAGGGCAGTCGGGCGATCCGAAGCTG
>CAYRQC010000635.1:0-5028 GCA_964426265.1 uncultured Phycisphaerales bacterium
GACATGGACAGCCCACGCGTCTGCCCCTACAAGGTCGAGAAGGGGCAGAAGGTCAAGGCGGGCAGCAAGGCGACGGTCGCCGTCAATGGCGACGACATCAAGTCGCTCTCCATCTTCATCCGCGACCAGAGCCTGTGGGGCCTCACCAAGGAGTATTGCCGCCGGGAAGACGAGGCCAACGACCTGAAGAAGCAGCGCGACACCCTGAAGCAGGGGACGCCGGAGTGGAACTCCAAGCAGTCGGCGCTGATCCAGACGCTGGAGCGCCTCAAGTCGTGGCTCGACGAGACGATCTACGCCAAGGCGTCGAAGAAGATCAAACGAGAGATCGACGCCGAGATGAAGGCTTCGAAGGAGGCGAACGCGAAGCGCCTCGAGCTGGCGAAGCAGTCGATCAAGGAGGTCACCGTCCCCGAGGACCTGAATCGGCTCTGCAAGGAGTGTTTCGGCGACGCCTGCACGATGCACATGGTGGAGAGCCAGCACGCCCGCATCATCTTCAAGGACGAGTGCGGCGTGGAGCGCGTGAAGGGGCTGCTCGACCTCAGCGAGAACTTGATCGAGGGGTTCCGCGTCCAGTTCATCGATCCCTACGTCAGCGATGACTACAAGGACTACCTGCCGGCCGGCATGTTCGTGGAGACCTGCTTCACCCCGGATGGCATCCCCGAGAACGAGAAGTTCTGGAAGCAGTACTACGGCATCTCGATCGAAGGCCAGTTTCGCGAGCAGCAGCTCAAGCTGCCCGGCCACGGTTTCCACAGCTCCTCGCGGAATCCCCCTTACGTCGATCCATGGCGCGTCGGGGACCAGGGCGACCTCGAAGGGATGGTCACCCACCTGATGGGCCATCACCTGGTGAACATCCACTACAACCAGGATCGCACCAGTGAAGTCCCGTTCTGGATCTACGAAGGCGTCGGCAACTGGCTCTCCCTCGAGTACCTCGGGCGCAATACCGTCCAGTGCGTGTCGTTCGAGATCGCGAAGTACGTGAAGCAAGGCAAGAGCGACAACAGCGACGAGAGCGGGCTGCTCAAGGGGACGGCCGACATCTATCACCGGCTCGCGCTCGAGGAGGGGCAGCCGATCGACAACCTGGCGCTGACCAGCCTCGCGAACTTCAAGGATCCCGACGTCGCCAAGTCGTTCAGCCTCTTCAACTTCGTCGCCAAGTCACAGGGAGAGAAGGGGCAGCGTTGGATTCGCGCCTGCTGCAACGCGGCGGGAGTCCCGGCCCAGATGATTCCGCAGTGGCGCAAGAAGTCGGAAGAGATCTACGGCGTGACCGGAGTCGACATCTTCAAGAAGTTGAACGACGAGTGGACGGCGTTCGCGACCGATCTGATCGGCGGGCCGGTCAAGAAGAAGCAGTGAGCTGAGCTGCCAGCCACAGGAGTCTTCGGGTGACGCGAAGACTCCAGGGAATTCGGGGAAGTAGCCCCGGCACCCGCCGCAGCGCAGCGTCGTACCGATCCGTCGTACCGATCCGGGGATCCTACGCCGACGTTTTCCGCACAACGTCCTGGGGTGTGACGGCGAGCTTGCGGCACGATGGCCGTGGCGCTTGCGGAGTGCAGACTGCGGGCATTCAGTTCCTGCGCGCGATCGCCTGCAGCTCGACGTGCGCACCCTTCGGCAGCGCGACGACAGCGACCGTGGTGCGCGCCGGGTACGGCGCCGGAAAGCGGGCCGCGTAGATCTCGTTCAGCTCGCTGAAGCGCCCGATGTCGGTGACGAAGACGTTCATCGAGACGACGTCGGCGAGCGTGAGGCCGAGGCGCGCGAGGTCGGCATCGATCGCGTCGATCGCCGTCCCGACTTCGGCGCGGAACTCCAGCGTCGGATCACCGATCTTGCCGGCGAGCCAGACGACGTCGCCCGCCGCAACCGCCGCCGAGTAGGGGCCGACGGCGTTGGCGGCCGCAAGATGGACGCTCTCGCTGCGGCAGCCGGTTCCGACTCCGACGATCGCGACGATCAGCAGGGCGATGGCCACGCGAAGGAAGCCGCCGCGAACGGGGCCGATGGATTGGTTGCTATTCATGTGGTCATCATGAGCCCCGACGATCTCCACCGCGAGTATCGCGGCCGCACGCTGCCGGACTGCGACGCCGACCCCGATCCGATCGTCCAGTTCGATCGCTGGTGGCGCGAGGCGGAAGCGGCCGGCGAGCCCGAGGCAGCGGCGATGACGCTCGCCACGCTCGGGGCGGACGGCTCACCGTCGGCACGGATCGTCTACTTGCGCAGCATCGACGCGCGCGGCTTCGTCTTCTTCACGAACTACGCGAGCCGCAAAGGGCGCGAGGCGGCCGCCGATCCGCGCGCGAGCCTGGTCTTCCTCTGGCCGCGGCTCCATCGACAGGTGCGGGTCGAGGGTCGCGTCGAGCGCGCCAGCGCCGCCGAGTCGGACGGCTATTTCGCCGGTCGGCCGCGTGGCAGCCAGATCGGCGCGTGGGCATCGCCGCAGAGCGAGCCGATCGCGAGTCGGGACGAGCTCGAGCAGCGCGTGCGCGAGATCGAGGGCCGCTTCCCCGCCGAAGTGCCGCGACCGCCGTTCTGGGGCGGGCTGCGCGTCGCTCCGCATGCGCTCGAGTTCTGGCAAGGGCGCGAGAGCCGGCTGCACGATCGACTGCGCTATGAACGCGCCGTGCAAGGATGGAGGATCACCCGTCTCGCTCCGTAGGTGGGTCGCCGGTGGCGTCACCTTTGTTGTCACCTTCGCCCGGAGAGCTGCCGCTGCCGCGGTCTCTATTGGTACCGCTACCGCTATCAGCATTGCCATTGCTACGCGGCCGCCGCAGTCGGATCACGCCACGCCAAGGCCACGGCCCGACTGGCTTGCCGTGGCGGACCACCTCGATCACGCCGCGCGCCGCGAGGTCGCGTGCGACTTCCCGCACCGGACCCATGAGCGGCCGCGGATCGTCGGGATCGAGGTGGCGAGCGATCGCCGAGGGATCGATCGACGACCCCGCGCGCTGCAGCGCGTCGACGTGCTCGCGGATCGCGGCCTCGATCATCCTTGCGAGCTCGGGAGAGAAGCCGTGGCTCATGACGTGGTTCCGTGGTCGGAGGGGGCGTCGGGCGGTGACCCGGGCGGTGGGAGTGGCATCGGCAATGGCAGCGCGCCACGCCGTTGGCGTGCGGCCTCGCCGAGCAGGATCGCCGCGGCGTGGCTCATCGACAACGACGTGACGGCGGAGTGCATCGGGATCCGCGCGAAAACGGTGCACTCGTCGCGCACGGCAGCGGAGAGGCCGCGCTTCTCGCCACCGATGCAGAGCAGCGTGGGCGCGCGCAGATCGAGGCCCCAGATCGACCGCTTCGCGTTGGCGACGCAGGCGACCAGCGCGAAGCCGCGCCGCTTCAGCTCGCGGAGCAGGTCGGACTCGCGGTCGATGCGCACCAGTGGCAGCCGCTCGAACGCGCCCGACGAGCTGCGGGTCACCTCGGTCTCGTCCCAGTCGACCACGTGTTTCTTGAGGAGCACGGCCGTCGCGCCGAGTCCCTCCGCGGAGCGGATCGCGAAGCCGAGATTGCGGTCGTCCTCGCTTCCCTCGACCAGCACCAGCAGTGGCGGAGTCGTGAGCCCGCCGAGCATCGCGAGCAGCTCGTGCTCCTCGACCAGCTCCAGCGGCACGCAGAGCGCGACCACCCCGCCGTGGGACCGGCCGTGCGCGAGTGCGTCGAGCTCGGCTCCGTCCACTCGCTTGATCGCGACCTTCCGGCGTTCCGCGGCGGCGAAGAGCTCCTCGAGCTTCTCCTCGTGCGCGCCGTCTTTGACCAGGATCACCTCGATCCGGCGGCGGCCGGCCGCGAGCGCGGCCTCGACGGTGATTCGTCCCTCGATGTGGATCATCACGGAGGATTGTGGGTGATCGCCGTTCGCGGGTCGATGGCCCCCTTTTCGAGACGGCCCTTGGGTCGCGGGTGGGTCGAGTCGTTACCATGCCGCGCCGGAACGCCGCCGCCGATCGACGGCCGGCTCGTCACGAGTCGAGGGGAAGCATGAACCAGAATCCTGGAAGTGCGGCCGTTTCGCCGGTCGAACCGACGCTGCTCGGCCACCCGAAAGGTCTCTTCGTCCTCTTCTTCGCCGAGCTGTGGGAGCGCTTCTGCTACTACGGCATGCGCGCCCTGCTCGCGCTCTACATCGCGCAGCAGTTCTTCGCGAACGAGACGCCGGAGAAGGCGCAGGAGCTCGCGTCCGGGAGCTATGGCGGCTTCACCGCGCTCGTCTATGCGCTCGGCATCTTCGGTGGCGCGATCGCCGATCGGGTTCTCGGGTACCGGCGCTCGATCGTGCTGGGTGGCCTGTTCATCGCGCTCGGCGAGTTCGTGCTGATGGTGCCGAAGGGCAGTTACCTCGGGCTCGGTCAGCGCGAGATCTTCTTCTTCGGCCTCTCGCTGCTGATCGTCGGCAACGGCCTCTTCAAGCCGAACATCTCGTCGGTCGTCGGGAAGCTCTACAAGCAGGGCGACCCGCGCCGCGACGGCGGCTTCACGATCTTCTACATGGGGATCAACATCGGCGCGGCGCTCGCGCCGGTCTTCTGCGAGCGTTTCGCCACGTACATGGGGACGGACGGCCACGCCGACTACCGCTACGGCTTCGCGCTCGCCGGCGCCGGGATGCTGCTCGGGCTGCTCTGCTTCGGCCTCTTCACGAAGACGCTCGGCGACAAGGGGCTGCCGCCGCCGGGCCGGGAGGGCCCGGGCGGACTGATCATGGTCACGCTGGGCGGCCTGATCGTCGCGCCGGGCATCTACTTCCTGCTCGCGCTGTCGGACAATGCGGTCGGTTACGTCCTCTACGCGACCTTCGCCGCCATCACGCTCGTCCTGGTCTCGGTCGCCATGAAGGAGGAGAAGGAGGTCCGCCAGCGGATGCTCGTGCTGGTCCTGTTGTTGCTCCTCAACTGCGTGTTCTGGATGGGCTTCGAGCAGGCTGGCAACTCGCTCAACTTCTTCGCGAAGAAGCAGCTCGACCCGCTGACGGTTGGCACCTGGTCGATGCCGGGC
>CAYRQC010000636.1:0-7900 GCA_964426265.1 uncultured Phycisphaerales bacterium
CCTCCCACGTGCCGGGTGCCCGGCCGATCGTGCTTCCCGACGGTTCCGGCAAACGGGTTCCGAAGGGCTCCAAGTTCCTCTTCCAGCTGCACTACACGCCGACCGGCACCGCGACGTCCGATCGCACCCGGATGGCGCTCCAGTTCTCACGCGTGCCGGTCACCCGCGAGGTGAAGGCGCTGCCGGTGATGAACGTCGGGCTCAACATCCCGCCGAACACGCCCGACGCGACGTTCACGGCGACGAGCACGTTTCGCGAAGCCGCGCAGCTCACCAGCGTGATGCCGCACATGCATGTGCGTGGGAAGGCGTTCAAGGTCGAGTTGGCGCGGGCGAGCGGAACGACGACGACGCTCCTCGACGTGCCGAAGTACGACTTCAACTGGCAGCACACCTACTGGTGGGCGGAGCCGGTGAGCGTCGAGCCGGGAGATCAGCTCATCTGCACGGCGGTGTTCGACAACTCGAAGGGGAACCCGTTCAATCCCGATCCGAGCAAGCGCGTGCGGTTCGGGGAGCAGACGTTCGAGGAGATGCTCGTGGGCTACCTGGGTTTGGAGCAGACGGTCGCAGAGCGACCGCTGTCCAAACCCGCGAGCGCGGCCGAGCGAGGCTCGCCGCGCTAGCGGACGATGCACCGGACGAGCCGGCGCTGCGCGCGGCTCGCACGTGATCGGGACAGGGGAGTTCCGCGAACGCGATGGCACAGGGTCGTGATGTCCGTTGGTCCCGCCAGGACATGCGGCGAGGGGTCGGGCAAGCTCGGGATCAGGAAACGCCATCGGCGGCGTAGCGGTGGATCGGCACTGGGCGACCGGGGCGGAAGTGGGCGCTGTCGAGCAGGCGATGGGTCGCTCCGAGCGCCGCAAGCACACGTGCAAGTGCATTGCCTGCGGCGGCGCGCAAGTCATCGGGAGCGATGTGGGCGCGGGCGTTCAGGACCAGGCGACCGTCCGATGCGGAGCTCGTCGACGCAACGCTCGACGAAACACGCACTGCCGAGCCGCTGCCGACGAAGCTGGCGACGCTCGTCGCTCCGTCCACTCCGCCCGTTGCCTTCGATTCGAAGAGCGCCTTCGCATGCGCGACCTCGCCGCGGCCGGCGAGCTCGCGCACCAGCGCCTCGAGCACGGCGCGCACGAGCATCTCCCCCTCGATCGGCAGCGGCGCGCGGATCTCCGCAGCCAGGTTGAGCCACCCGAGCTCCGCCTCCCCTTCCGCGTAGGTGTCGTAGTCGACCTCGGCGATGTGGGTGCCGGCGGCGCGATCGGTGTCGATCTCGCGGCGCCACTCGGCGAATCCTTCGCCGGTGAGGCCCGACACGGGAACCAGCTTCGCCCGCGGAAACTCCTTGGCGAGAGCGGCCAGCAATTCACCGCGCTCGCGCGGTGAGAGCAGGTCGATCTTGTTGAGGCCGATCACGTCGGCCTCCTCGAGCTGCTTCTGGAAGATGTAGGCGACCTTCTGCGAGAAGCCGCCGAAGCCGCGCTGCAGGATGATCTGGCGCGCGCGGTTGGGATCAACCAGCACCGAGTAGGGCGCGACCGAGTAGCGATCGCCGTAGAGGCGCGCGAGCGGCTGGACGACGGTGGCGGAGAGGTCGGTGCAGCTGCCGACCGGCTCGCCGATCAGCACGTCGGGGCGGTCCTCGAGACGGAGCTTCTCGGCGAGGCGCGCGAGGTCGTCGAACTTGCAACAGAAGCAGGCGCCGGCCACCTCCTCGACCCGGAAGCCGGCGGCGCGCGCGGCGCCGGTGTCGACCAGGTTCGCGGCCTGGTCGTTGGTGATGAGGCCGACCTTCTTGCCTTCGGCCTGGAACTGTGCGGCGAGCCGCAGCAACGCGGTGGTCTTGCCGGCGCCGAGAAACCCACCCACGACGAAGAATCGGACGCGCTTCATCAGCAGCAACCAGGGCCACGCGCATGAAAGGTCGGCGCGCTCACGCGAAAGTCGGTGCGCCGCGCCAGGTCGGCGGCGACCCGATCGGAGACCTGCACGGGCGTGCCGGCCGGGAACGGAAACTTCTCGTCGCGATAGTGCGTGCCGCGGCCCACATAGGTGGCGCACCGACCGCTGTAGACATCGGCCTCCGCCGCGTACGGAAGCCCCTTGATGGCGAGCACCTCGAGGCTCTCCAGCATCAGCTCGGCGTCGAGCTCCGGGAACTCGGCGGGCGCGAGCAGTCGATAGGGCCGGCGCGCGCGCACCACGAGCTGCTGGAAACCGGCGTGGTGGAGCGCCTCCAGATAATCGTCATAGAGCACACAGCCCGACACGCAGCGCGCCCGCAAGGTGTCGTTGTCCCGCAGCGACTGCGGGATCGGGCGCGGCGTGATCGGATCGCTGGTCGAGAAGCGGCCGCCGGCCTTCAACACGCGGTGCACCTCCGACAGGGCGCGCGACAGATCTCCCTCGACGAAGACGTTGAAGAGACAGTTCTGTGCGACGACCTCGACCGTGCCCGACTCGACCGGCAGCTCCTCGGCACGGCCATCGACGATTCTCACGAAGTCGCGCCGGAACCACGGGTTCTGCTGCTCGGCGAGCGCGAGGTTCGCGGCCGCCGCGTCGCGCATCTCGCCGACCGGATCGACGGCGATCACCCCGCCCGGCTGGCGGCGGAAGTAGGCGAACTGCAACGCCTCGAGCCCGCCGCCCACACCGACGTAGAGGATCGGCCGACTGCCGGCGAGGTCGGCCGGATGGACGGTCGAGCCACAGCCGTAGTTCATCTCGAGCATGCACTGCGGGATCGTGAGCCCCGGCAGCGTCCAGACCGCGCCGTCGACACAACAGAGGCTCGCATCGGGCGCGAGCGCCGCCTCGGCGTAGACGTCGCGCACCGCGTCGCGGTAGTCACCACTCATGAGTCGTCGATCGCCTCCATCTCCGCCGCGAGCCGCGCCTGCGACTCCGCACTCTTCCCCTCGTCGCCGAGCTGCTCCCGACGCAGCTCCGCCGCCGTCGCCACCTCCGCCTTGCCGAGCCGGCGAGCGATCGGCTCCAGCTCGCGCCAGACCGACAGGAACCACGGGCTCTTCGCCGCCACCTGTTGCATCAGCTCGAGCGCCGGCGCCGGCCGGTCGAGCACGGCGAGCAGCCGCGCCTTGTCGAGCAGCGGCTCGACCCGCCACGGCTGCGCAGCCGCCGCGTAGCCATCCATCAAACGCAGCCCCTCCGGGACCTGGCCGCCGCGCGCCGTCATCAGCGCCTGGAACTTGAGCGACTCGGGGTGGGTCGGATCGAGCTTGCAGACCGTGAGCATCAGCTCGAGCAGCTCCGGCAGCTCGTGACCGGCGTCGACCTGCGCTTGCGTGAGCGCGTAGGCGAGCATCCCCACCACCGACGTCGTCAGCTCGGAGTCGTCGGGAAAGCGGTTCACCAGCGCCGCTGTCTCCCTCAACTGGTCGACCGACATGATCTGGCCGTTTTGCGTCGCCTCGACGAGTCGCCGGCTCATCTCGCGGTTGGCGTCGCGGCGCCGCTCGAGAGTCACCCGCACCGCCGGATCGAGCCCGCGCCCGCCGTCCGCCAGGATGGCATCGGGGGTCTCGAAGAGGTCGGCCATCGCGCGCCGCACCGAGTCGGCCGCACCGCCGA
Source organism: uncultured Phycisphaerales bacterium (assembly GCA_964426265.1). Classification (GTDB taxonomy): domain Bacteria; phylum Planctomycetota; class B15-G4; order B15-G4; family SIAN01; genus SIAN01. Next base: position 3,601 of record CAYRQC010000636.1, read on the forward strand.
TCAGCGCCTCCTCCGCGGCGTACTCGAGCATCGGCCGCGCGTCGACCGTGAACGGTCCCTCGCCGACGAACCGGCGCAACGTGTCGGGGCCGGCCACGAAGTGGCGGAGCAGCGAGACCGCCGTCATCGGCCGGTCGCGATCACAAGGGTTGGGCGCCTTTGACGCCGTGAGCCGCCGGTCGAGATCGGCGAAGTCGAGATCGAGCGGTCGTTGCGAACCGATGAGATAGAGATCGGGGATTTCGAGCCCCGAGACCCAGAGCGAGGCGTGCGGGAAGACCGACAGGAAGGTCCGCACGATCGTCTTCATGGTCGCGAGGTCGATCGCGTAGCCCTGCATCCATTGCACGCAGAGGCCGTGCTCGGGCTCGAGGCAGCGCCTGACATCCTCGAACGACTCCTTCGTGAAGAGATGCGCGACACCGGGAATCCAGACGTTGCTCGGCTCCGAGATCACGAGGTCGTAGTGGGTGCCGCCATAGCGGAGCACCGTCCTGCCGTCGGCTTCGAGCATGCGGAAGCGCGGGTCGCGGTCACAGCGGCGGTTGATCACCGCGAAGAGCGGCATGGTGTCGACCACCTCGGGGCTGATCTCGGCGCAGTCGACGTGGTCGAGCGGGTAGCGCAGCACCTCGGCCGGCGTGTGGCCGGTGCCGAGCCCGATGACGAACGCGGTCTTCGGGTTGCGGTGGAGCGCGGCCGGCAACGCGCCAAGCAGCCCCTGGGTCGCCTGATCGCCGACATCGGTCGAGCCGGTCGTCTTGCCGTCGAGCTGGAGGTAGAGATCCTCGCCGACCTGGATGACCGTCACCGAGGTCTCGAAGGCCGAGCGGTGAAAGCGAACGACCTCGTTCGGCTGCCCGAGCCCTTGCATGGCGTAACCCGGCACGTAGGCCGCCGTGTGCATCAGCCGCATCGGCCAGCCGGGCATCGCGAAGAAGACGACGGCCGCCGCGACTGCGAGGACGATCGCCACCGTCGTCCGGAACGCAACGCGGCCACTCATCGCGGTGAGCGCCGGCAGCGGTGTCACGAGGGCACCGGCGAGGATCAGGAGCAGTGCCCGATCGAGCCGAAAGCTCGGCAGCACGCCCCATGCGACCACGCCGAGGCCGATGATGTTGCCGAGCGTCAGCGCCGCGTAGAGACGACTGGCGCGACGCGCGTCGCTCTTGGGCGCGGCGGCGACGGCCGCGGAGTAGGAGGCGCCGAACGCGGCCGTGATCGGCAGGAGCACGAGCGTCGCGATCAGCGCGCGCAGCGCGAGCTGCTCGGCGAGATCGAAGCCACCGCTATCGCGCCCCGACGCCACGAGGTGGGTGAGCGTCCCGACCTGCGAGTAGACAAGGACCCCATAGCCGCCCGCCACCAGCCAGCAGACCAGGTAGACCAGCTCCGCGACGCGCGGCCCGCGCTCGACGAGACGGCGCACCAGCAGCGATCCGAGCCCGAGCCCACCGACGTAGACGGCAAGCACCACCGTGAAGGCGCGCGCCGTCGGCCCGAGCAGCAGCCCGAGCACACGGAAGAGGATCGCCTGCAGGCCGAGCGAGACCATGCCGCCGATGAAGATCGAGAGCAGCATCGGCCACTCGGAGGGGGCCGCAGGCGCGGGCACGGCGATCGCCTTCGCCAAAGCAGGCGTCGTGCTATCCGCCGCGCCGCCCGCGTCGCTGCTCGCGGCTGCCGGCGCCGTGGTCCGCAGCGCCGCGATCAACACCACGAGATCGGCCACCACGATCGTGATCGCCCCGTTCTGCACGCCGAGCCACGGCACCAGGACGAAGCCGCCGATCAGCGTCCCGAGCGTCGCGCCGAGCGTGTTCACCCCGTAGGCGAGCGCCGCGTTGCCACGCCCCGCCTGCGAGCGGTCGAACGCCGCGATCGCGAGCGGGAACGAGAGCCCCATCAGGATCGTCGCCGGGATCATCAGCCCGGCACCGGCGAGGCCGCGCAGGATCGAGCCGAGCCCGCTGCCGAGCAGCTCCCCTTTCGAGAAGAGCGCGAAGAGAGGATCGGCGAGCGGCAGCCCCACGACGGCCGCCAGCGACAGCAACGCCGCGACCAGCTCGATCCTGAAGAAGAGGGCGCGCGGCTCGGCGACCCGTTTCAGCCATGGCACCGCGAGCGCCGAGCCGATGAAGAGGCCGGCCATGTAAATCGCAACCGTCGTGATCTGCGAGAGCGCCGTGCCGCCGACCCACGGGATCATTGCCCGCGACCAGAGCACCTCGAGCGCAAGCGCCGTGAGCCCGGTCATCGACAGGGCGACCAGCAGAGGGGTGTCTCGTTTCAAGGGCTCTCCGGACCGCGGAGCACAAGAGCAGCATTTGCGCCGCCCGCCCGACGGCAAGTCAAGGCGCAAGCAAGCCCCGGAATCTAGCCCGGCTGGCTTCCGCCGCCGCACTGCCCGCCACCAACTTCCGGCGTGACGACCGGAAAGAAAGGCGCTAACTCGGTCGACCATGTCGTGGATTCATGGCTTCCTCGTGGCGTTTTGCAGCGCGCAGGCGCCCGACGTTTCGGTCGCGGTTGCCGATGAGCAGGAGGTGGCGGCGCTGCTGACGTCGTTGACGCAGGCGCGCCGCGAGCTCGCCTTCACGCCGGCGCGCGCCGCGCTGCTCGAGATCTCGAAGCAGGTCACCGACGAACCACTCGCCCGCCGGCTCGCCGCCGAGGCCGCTGACTTTCTCGGTGAAGCAACACTGTTCGAGCAGCTCATCGAGCGCGTGGCGGATGCGGCGCGCCAAGGCCATCCGCTGCCGTGGCCCGATGGCGGCGGGCTGCTCGTCGCGGCGGCCGACCTCGACGGCGTCCTGCTGACCCGCGAGGGAGTCGTCGCGCGCAAGCCGTGGCGCGACTTCGCACCGGCGCTCGCGCTCGAGCTGCTCGCGGGGCTGCCGCTGGCGCCGGCCGAACGGGTCGAACTCGCCCGGTTCGCCTACTGGCGTGACCTCGTGCCGATCGCCGAGGCGGCGCTGCGTGCCGCGCTCGAGGTCGACGCGACGCTGAAGGAGACGGCCGACGCGCTGCTCGCGAAGGAGCGCAAGGAGGAGCTCCCGCACGGCGGCTACCAGTGGCATCGCGGCCAGTTCCTGCCGGCAGCCGAGGTGAACCGCCGCCGCTTCCTGGAAGACGTCGCGCAGCGCGTCGAGCAGGCGCTCGGTGCGGCGACGCCCCTCCGGCTCGAGATGGTGGTGGCGGCGCCGGCGAAGATGCTCGAGCTCTTCGAGCCACGCCTCGCGACGGCGATGCAACAGATCGTCGCCGAGTTGGCAGAGCGCTACGAGGCCCCGCGCGACTGGATCCAGTCCTATCGCAAGAGCACGAGCTTGCGGCGTCAACGGTTGCAGCAGATGGAGCAGTGGGAGCCGGTCGCGCGCGCGGCGCGCGAGCTGATCGGCCGCTACGACAAGCCCGACCAGCCGAAGGTCGACGAGTTCCGCAAGCAGCTCGCGGAGAAGGCGCAGCTCTACGCGCGATTGCGCAAGGGCGATGAGATCGCGTTCGAGCGAGGTGACCCGCGCGCTGCGGAGGAGCTGTTCGCAGCGCTGCAGCGGCTGGAGCCGGCGCTCGAAGCACTCCTGAGCTACCGACGCACCTGGCACGGCGAGGTCGCGGAGCCGTTCGCCGCCGTCTCATTGCAGGGCGCCAAGGTCCACGTGCTACCGGGTCGCGGTGGAGCGGGGCTGGAAGAGGTGCTCTACGCGCTGGTGGTGCTGAAGGCCGGCCGGCTGCTCGAGTTCATCCAGCGCGCGGAAGAGCTGGCGAAGGTGACGGAGATCACGCCGTGGGAGCGCTGCGTGCTGCGCGACTTCCTGTGGGATGCGATCGACGCCTACAACTCGCGCGTCCTCACCAGCGCCGATCCCGAGGAGTACGCGAACGTCGTCGCCACCAACGAGTACCGCCGCACGCTGCTTCTCCCGCCGTTCGAGATCGACGAGCGGCTGGTGATCGCGGCGCGCGGCCACTCGCAGGAGATGAAGGACCTCGGCTACTTCGGCCATGACTCGCCGACCGACAAGCTCCACACGCCGAGCGATCGCGTGCACGTGGCCGGCTACGGCGGCGGTGCCGGCGAGAACTGCTATGCGGGCGGTGGCGGCGGGCGCGGCGCCTTCGAGGGGTGGTACCACAGCCCAGGCCACCACCGCGGCATGGTCTCGGGCGGGCCGCACCTCGGGGTCGGCGCCGACACGACGCATGGGCTCTGGACGCAGAACTTCGGCGGCACCGACTGGGGTTGGCGGGCGCACTTTCCGACGCTGACGGTCGACGACGAGCAGGCGGTCGCGAC
>CAYRQC010000637.1:0-2906 GCA_964426265.1 uncultured Phycisphaerales bacterium
AAGGCATCTACCTGCTGGAGGAGCAGGTCGACGAGTCGTTCCTGCGCCGCGTCGGGCAGATGCCGGGCGACATCTTCTATGGCGAGCTCTTTGTCCCCGAAGTGCCGACCAGCTCGTCCTGGGAGCTCTGCTGGAATCCCTATCTGTGGGAGAAGCACGATCGCTGGAACAAATACAGCGAGGAGTGGCGGCCGTGGTTGTCGGATCTGCTCGATGCCACTTGTGACCCGGCGCCGGCGGGGCTCGATCGGCTGCACGCGATCCTCGACGACAGCTTCGCCCTCTACTACGCGATCCTCTGCTACCACGGCGACCAGCACGTCGACCTCTCCCACAACCACCGGATCGGGCTCGACCTGTTGGCGGGGAAGCTCTCCGGGATGCTCTGGAACCCGTTGATCAACATGCCGCCGGGCCAGGGGGTCGAGACCACCGCGAACCGTCTCTTCGATCGGTTGGCCCACGACCCGCGCTTCCTCGATCGGGTGGCCAAGCTGATCGACGAGCGGATGATCGCGGAGGAGGAACCGCGCGCGCAGCTCGAAGAGCTCGAGCGGATCCGACGGGTGCTCCAGGAGTCCGTCGACTTCGAGAGCCGCGACAACCGGTTCCTGCGCCGCGCCCTCGGCGGGATGCGGCGGCGGCTCGCGGAGCGCCACAAGACGGTCCGCATGCAACACGCGATTGCGGAGGTTGCATTCACCCAGGCAGGCGACGCGAATGGCTCGCGCACACTCTCCTTGGCGGCGACCGCGGTGGCATCGCTGCGGCTCGAAGCGATCGATCTCGAGACACAAGGGAGTGGCGGGCTCGAGCTGTGGGAGGATCGCGACTTCGATGGCGCGCTCGGTGCCGCGGATCGGCCGGTGGCTCGCGGCACGGATCGTCGCCTCGCGGCACACGTCGATGGCCACCGATTGGTGATCGATGACGCGGACGCGCTCGTCTATGTCGGCCGCGATTTCACTGCCTCTTATCAGCAGCGTCCTTCGGAAGGGCAAGACACGTTTGCACAGCACCGCGAGTTCACGCGGCTCGCGGCGCTCGAGAGTCGCTATGTGCTGCGGTCGGCCAGCGGCGCGGTTCCACCACGCGTGCTCGGATTGCAGCTCGCGCGCACCGTCGGCAATGGCGCGGTCGAGGTCCACGAGGGGCCGCCGAACGGCTTCGTCGCGACCGAGACGGTCCATCCGTGGCGGATGGCCGCGGTGGCGGCGCCGCGCAAGGTCGAGCTCGCCGGTGCGGTCGAGCTGCGCCAGTCGCTGTTGCTGGAGGAGCGCGACACGCTGGTCGTCGCGCCTGGAACGCAGCTCCGACTCGGTCCGGGCGTCTCGATCCAGGTGAAGTCGCCGATCGAGTGGCGCGACGTGACGGTGACGCGGCTCGATCCGGCGCGCGCGTTCGGGGTCGTGGCGCTCCAGGGGCATGGCTGCGACGGGAGCACGCTCGACCACGTGACGATCGACGGCGGGAGCGAGGCGACGATCGGCTACCTCTACTACTCGGGGATGCTCTCGGCGCACCTGGTCGATCGGCTGACGTTGCGCGACTCGCGCTTCGCCAACAACCTGCTCGGGGACGACACGGTGCGGCTCGGCGCGTGCCACGATCTCTTGCTCGAGCGGGTGCGCGTCGAGAACGCGAACGCCGACGCCATCGACTTCGACCTCTGCAACGGCGTCGTTCGCGATGCAACCGTCGAGCGACCGAGCAACGACGGCATGGACATGATGACCTGCCGGGTGGTGGTCGAGCGGCTCGCGGTGACCGGTGCCGGTGACAAGGGGATCTCGATCGGCGAGGGATCGCATCCGGAGCTGGTGAGTTGCACCTTCCGCGACTGCGTGACCGGGATCGGCATCAAGGACGGCTCCGATCCGCTGGTGCGCGACACGCTGATCGAGGGGTGCAAGACCGGCGTCGCGTCGTACGACAAGAACTGGCGCTATCCGGGCGGCGGGCTCGGCAAGCTGCTGCGCTGCACGCTGCGCGGCAACCAGCTCGACGTGAAGATCGATGGCGAGTCGCAGCTGACGCTCGACCACTGCCAGACCGAAGGCAAGTTCGACGTGGCGAAGAAGCGGGCGAAGGGGATCGCGGAGAGCCTGATTGTGTTGCCGGCCACCGATTCCCCGAACGCCGTCGAGCGGGGGACCGCGCAATGAGCGAAGCGAGCGCACCCGCCACCACCCCCCGCAAGAGCGGCGATCGCGACGTCGAGCTCCTGTTCGATCGTTACGAGCTGAAGTACCTGATCCACCACCGGCAGGCACAAGCGGTGTTGGCGACGCTCGAACCCTATGTACGACGCGACCAGAACGCCGGCGCCGACGGTTTCTACAAGGTGACGTCGCTCTACCTCGACTCGCCTGACCTCGCGGCGTATTGGGAGAAGCTCGACGGCGAGAAGTTCCGTCGCAAGGTGCGAGTGCGGACCTACGGGGCCGCCGCGCCCGACGCCTTCATCGAGATCAAGCAGCGATTGAACCTCGGTGTCGCGAAGCGGCGGACGATCCTGCCCGTCGTGGAAGCGGAGCAGCGCATCCGTTCCATTTGCGACGGCCATCACGAGCCGGGTGACGCCGTGCTCGACGAGGTCTTCGTGCTGGCTCAGCGCGAGCGACTGCGGCCGACCGTGATCGTCAGCTACAACCGCGCCGCCTTCTTCGACGCCTGGCGGCGCGACCTGCGCATCACGCTCGATCGCAATCTCAAGTGGCGCACGCTCGACCTCGGCCTCACCGGCGACCCGACGCGCGGCCGCTACTTCCTGCCGCCCGACTGGTGCATCCTCGAGGTCAAGTTCGACCGCATCCTCCCGAGCTGGCTCTGCACCGCCTTGAACCGCCACGACCTCCAGATCCAGCGCGTCAGCAAGTACTGCCGCGCCATCGAGTCCGCCGGCC
>CAYRQC010000638.1:0-3226 GCA_964426265.1 uncultured Phycisphaerales bacterium
AGGCGACGGTGGGGCTCCAGGCCGACGCCGGCGTCGAGCTGCACCTCTCGCTCAGCCGTTCGGAGTTCGTCGGCGGGAACGAGGGGGTCGTGATCGCGACCGATCGCGCCGGGAACGACGGGCCGCTGCAGGAGATCGCGATCGTCGACAGCCGTTTCGTCGACCTCGTCGAGACCGGGCTGGCGCGGCGCGGTTCCGATCCGCGCGAGCGGTCGGCGGTGCCGTGGCGCATCTCCGGTTGCGAGTTCCGCGGCTGTCGCGTCGGGCTTGCACTCGAGGTCCCGGGCGGCGACGTGCCGCTCGAGCTCAGTGACTGCCAGTTCGTCGAGAACGCGAACTTCGGCCTCCATATCGTCGGCAGCGGTGCGGCCGTGGGTGGCAGTGCGCCGGCCACGGCCGCGACCTCGATCCGCCGCTGCCGCTTTCGTTGGAATGGCGTCGCTGTGCAGCTCCTCTCGACCGGACGCCGGATCGAGATGAACGACTGCCGCGTCGAGGAGAGCGTCGGCATCGGCGTGCTGTTCGGCAACTTCGTCGGCGAACGTGCGAGCCTCCACGCGCAGGGCTGCCTCTTCGCCAACAACGGCGCCGCCGGCTTCTCCGGCGTTTGCGAGCGCGAGAACGGCATTGACGTCTCGCTCGACCGTTGCACCATCACGGCCAACCGCGGCAGCGGCGTGGAGCGAAAAAATCGCAAGAGCGGTTCCGGGCCGTTCCATCTCATCGACTGCATCGTCACCGGCAATGCCAGCAGCTCGGGGAATGCCACAACCAGCATCAGCGCCGCGAATCTCGTCAAGATCGAGCCGGCCGAGCTGATCGGCTGCTTCGTTGGCGGCGATGCCGGCTTCGTTGATCCAGCGGCGCGTGATTGGCGATTGCGGGCGACCTCCTCCGCTCGCGATGGCAGTGGCAACGCGCTCGGAGCCGGCCCGTCCGTGCTCGCTCCGACGCGCGGCTTCGAATGACGCGCGCCGCCCGCGATCACGCGTTGGCGATCGACGCGGCGGGACTCATCGACCTGCTGCGCACCGAGCAGGTCGTCACCGCCGAGGAGGCACCGGAGCTGCTCGCGGTGGCGCGAGCGTTGCGGTCGCTCTTCCACCACGAGTTTCTGGCGGTGAAGGAGCGACTGCAGCGGGCGTGGACGCAGCTCGAAACGCGTGACGGCCACGCGAGCGCGGCCTCGACCGACCAACGCGAGCTCGCGAAGGATCTGCAGCAGACGCTGCGGCGGCTGCTGGTGCGGGCGAACTTCGTCGAGGTGCCGCTCGCGGAGCTGACCGAGGCGATGCGGCAGAACGCGTCGTTCGGGTTGCGGATCGACCTCGATCTCGGGGACTTCGAGGATCTCTCGGCGTGGCGGCGGCGGGAGATCCGCCGCGCGGTGACCATCGAGTCGCTCTTCGGCCTGCGCAAGCGGTCGCGCGAGGTCGATGCCTATGACCGTTTCTGCGTCTACGCACGCTTCAAGGGGGCGGAGCGGTTCGTCGGGAAGGCGGGCGAGGGGAAGCTCGGCGTGCGGCCGGGCGGGCTGACGCTGCAGCTCTTCCGCGATGTGCCCAAGCACGACGTCGAGGCGCTCTTTCCTGGCGTGCGCGTCCGCATGCGGCTGTTCGATCGCGCGCTGATCGGCGTGCCGGCGGCGGCAGGCGCGCTGCACGTGCTGATCTTCAAGGTCGGTGCATCGCTCTACGCGTTGCTGTTGCTGCTGCTGGTCTTCCTCGGCGTTCGCAAGGAGGAGCCCGATCTCGGCCCGAAGGCGATTGGCGCGGTCGCCGGGCTCGCCGTGCTGATCGCGTTCCTGTTTCGGCAGTGGCTGCGCTTCCTCGGTCGCAAGAACTTGCTCCATCGTCAGCTCGCCGAGCACTTGCAAACCTGCACGCTCGACACCGGCTTTGGCGTGCTGCTCCACCTGCTCGACCACGCCGAGGAGGAGGAGACGATCGAGGCGCTGCTCGCCTATGCGTTCCTGGTGCGGGCGGGACGGCCGCTGCCCGCGAAGGAGCTCGATCGTGCGGTGGAGACGTGGCTTGCCGAGCGGGCGGGGATCGAGGTCGACTTCGAGGAGCAGGACGCGCTCGGAAAGCTGCTGCGGCTCGGGCTGGTGACGAAGGATGACGCGGGAGCCCTCGCGGCCATCGCACCGGCGGCGGCGCTCGCCAAGCTCGACGCGCGCTGGGCTCGGCTGCTGAGCGAGCGGAGATGAACTACGGCGGCTGGCGTCATTGACCCATCACGCGAAGTTGGTCGAAGTGTGCCGTAGTACCGAGCCGGGGATCCTACGCCGACGTTTTCCGAACATGTCGCGCGTGTGTGCGGCTTCATCCGCCGTAGGATCCCAGGATCGGTACGCCGGATCGGCAGCTCGATCGCATGCCATCAACTGGAAGGCCCCACGTCACCCATGAAGACCCCGGTCGCGATTCTTCGCACGACGCCGCAGACGGTGCTCTCGGACTACCACGAGCTGATGAACCTCGCCGGCTACCAGCAGCAGCTCGACAAGACGGCTGACACCGCGCTCAAGGTCAACATCAGTTGGCACTTCTTCTATCCCGGCAGCTCGACCACGCCGTGGCAGCTCGAAGGGGTGATTCGCGCGATGAAGCAGGACGGCTTCGATCCGAAGCTGCTGCACGCCTGCCACAACCGGACCGTGGTCATCGACGCCCATCTCGGCGAGCGCGAGAACAAGCAGCTCAACGTCGTCGAAGCGCACGGTCTGCGCAACGTCCACCTCTACGAAGGGGAGGAGTGGCTGCCGATCCGCGACGCGGTCGGCGACCTGACCAAGAAGTTCCTGACGTTGAACGAGGTCTTCCCGAAGGGCTTCTCGATCCCCAAGCGATTCATCGGCGAGAACAACGTCCACCTGCCGACCGTGAAGACCCACATATTCACGACCACCACCGGCGCGATGAAGAACGCCTTCGGCGGGCTGCTGAGCACGAACCGCCACTACACGCACAGCTTCATCCACGAGACGCTCGTCGACCTGCTGATGATCCAGAAAGAGATCCACACCGGCATCTTCGCCACCATGGACGGCACCATGGCGGGCAACGGCCCCGGCCCGCGCATCATGCAGCCGGTGGAGAAGAACGTCATCCTCGCCTCGGCCGACCAGGTGGCGATCGACGCCGTGGCGGCGAAGCTGATGGGCTTCGATCCTATGTCGATCAAGTACATCGCCCTCGCGCACGAGCAGGGCCTTGGCGTGGGC
>CAYRQC010000639.1:0-3512 GCA_964426265.1 uncultured Phycisphaerales bacterium
ATCGCGCGGACGATGGCGCCGACCGGGAGCTCCGTCGCCGTGCCGTTCGCCGTCGTGAAGCGGGCGCTCTCGGCGTCGAACGCGGTGCGCAGAGTCGCGATTCGCCCGGCGATCTCGGCGAACCGGTCGTCGAGGAGCCGCCGCTCGTCGGTGATCGCGGCGAGCCGGCGCACCTGCTCCACCGCGGGCGGGGCGTCGAGCTCGACCCGCCGTTCCGCGAGCCGCAACTTTTCGAGCGCGAAGTTGACGTCGCCGAGCTCGCCCTTCTCGAGGTCGAGGAGTGCCGCGCGTTGCTCCGTCTTCCGATCGACCAGCTCGAGCAGCTTCGGCCACGCGTCCTCGCCGCTCGCGAGCAGCGTCTCACCGTGGCGCAGCTCCGTCAGGAACCCGTAGAAGTTGCCCCATTCGACCCGTTCCAGCAGAAGCGCGTCCTCCGGCCGCTGCTGCCCGAGGAGCTCCCGTTCATCCAACCAGATGAAGTCGTTGCCGGTGACGTCGCGATTGCCGACCTTGAGCTGCGTGCGCCACGGCAGCTCCTCCGTCGCCGGCAGGCCGTCGGGTCGGAACTGCTCGCGCGCCTCCACCTCGCCCAGCAGCTTGCTGCCGTCCTTCTTCTCGAAGGCGACCAGGTCGCTCGGCCAGAAGTAGGTGATCCCATTCGACGCGATGATCAGCAACTGGCCGACCACCAGCAGCAGGTTGAACGCAAGCGCGCCGCCGCAGAGCCAGATCCACGATTGGCCGGGCGCGCGCAGTCGCCGCTTGCCGCGATCGTTGCCGCGCCCACGGCCGCCGCCGCCACGCTGCCATGCGGCGTAGTCGACGTGGACCGGTTTCGGTTGCCGGGCTGCGTTCACAGGCGCGCATACCTTTCGCGCAGATGCTGGCGCACGAGCTCGGCGGCCGTGTTCACCGTGAAGGTGACGGCGAAGAGGAGCAGGGCAGCGAGGAAGAGCGTCCGGTAGAGCGTGCCACCCTCCGGTGCTTCCGGGATCTCGGTGGCGATGTTGGCGGAGAGGCTGCGCAGCCCGTTGAAGAGGTTCCAATCGATGATCGGCGTGTTGCCCGACGCCATCACGACGATCATCGTCTCGCCGACCGCACGGCCGAAGCCGACCATCACGGCGGAGAAGAGCCCCGGGCTCGCGGTCGGCAGCACGACGCGGGTGACCGTGTACCAGCGGTCGGCGCCGAGCGCGAGCGACGCCGAGACGAGACTGCGCGGCACGTTGGAGAAGGCATCCTCGGCGATCGCGAAGATGATCGGGATCACCGCGATCCCCATCGCGAGGCCGAGCACGATGCAGTTCTTCGAGTCGTAGGTCACGCCGAGGACGCCGCGCATCCACGCCACGAAGTCGCCGTCGAAGAGCGCGCGCTCGAGCGGCCGACTGAGCGCGAGCGCCGCGCCCAGCACCAGCGCCAGCACACCGATGAAACCGATCGCCGCGAAGCCTTCCGGGACGCCCCGCCGCCAGCGGGCCGGCAGTCGTTCCCCGAGCCGTCCGGCGGCGATCGTCGCGACCGGGGCGAAGAGCAGGAAGAGCGGCAGCGCCAAGAAGACCGTCGTGAGCCGCGGCGCCAGCCAGAGCCCCGCGAGGAAGCCGAGCACGACGCTCGGCAGCGAAGCCATGATCTCGACCGCCGGCTTCACGTAGCGGCGGATCTTCCAGTGCATGAGCTGCGACGTGTACATCGCCGCCAGCAACGCGAGCGGCACCGCGAAGAGCAGCGAGAAGAGCGTCGCCTTCAGCGTCCCGAAGAGCAGCGGCGCCAGGCCGAGCTTGGCCTCGGCCTCGTTGCTGCCGGAGCTCGACTGCCAGATGTGGGCCGGCTCGGGATAGCCCTCGTACCAGACCTTGCCGAAGAAGGCGCGCAGCCCCGCTTCCGGGTGGTGGCTCTCGATGTCGAGCTGCGCCAGCGTGCCACTCGCCGCCAGCAGCGCGCCGTTGTTCTTTGGCGCCAGCGCCAGCGCCGACGCGTCACCCAGCGGGCTCTGTCCCCGCCACAGCACGCGCGACGAGGTCGAGTAGTAGAGCCCGAGCTCACCGCTCTCGTCCTGCGCGGCGAACGTGCGGTCGCGCCACGAGGCCGCGAGGTGGCGGATCGCGGTGGGGAGAGGTGGCAGCTCGTGGGTCCGCACGAGGCGCACGCGCCCGCCTTCCGGCGCGATCCGGTACCAGACCGAGAGCCCGCCGTCCGCCTGGCCGACCACCAGGCTTTGATCGCCGATCAGCAGTGCAAGTGCGGTGATCGGGGCGCCGACCGCGGTCACGGTCGGCTCGCTGGCGCGGCGATCGAGGAGGTTCCACCAGAGCAGCCGTCCGTCGCGGGTCGCACCGAAGACGTTCTCGCGGCGGCTGTCGATCACAAGTTGGTCGATCGGCGCGGGTGATGCCAGTGTCCGTTGCTGAGTGGAGACCGTGAGCTCGCCGGAAAACGCGTTCTCCTCCGCGAGGCGCTCGACGAGGAGCAGCGAGCCGTCAGCGCGGGTCGCCACCAGCGCGGTCGAGCGATCGCGCGCACTCGCGGCACAGGCGCGTACCGCCATGTGCCCCGGATCGACTTCGACTTCGACCGGCGCATCGATCACCGGGCGGATGAGCTTGCGCTCCGCCTCCCAGGTTGTCTCGAAACGGACGGTGACGTAGAGCGCCCGTCCATCGGACGTGGTCAGCGTGAAGCCGGGTTGTCCGAGCAGCAACCCACCGGAGACGATGCGCGGCGGCGCGCCATCCGCGGGTGGGAGAGTGAGCAGCGGTTGCTCGAGGACGATGGCGCCGTCGACGACTCCGTCCGATTGGCGCACGACGCGCACCACACCGTCGGCTCCAAGCACGGCGAAGTGGGTCCGCTGCTCGTCGCAAAGAACGGCGAGTGGCGCCACGTCCGGCGCTGGAATTGGCTCGCGAACCGCGACCTTGGCGGACTGGAGCAGCGGCAAGACCTGCACCAGCAGGAAGACCAGGATCCCGAGCACACTGGCGATGATCGTGACGCCGCCGGCGGTGACGACGACTCGCGCGCCGCGATCACGTCGTCGTCGGCTCCCAACGCGCACGGCCTTCACCGAGGAGCTCCTCGATGGGGCCTCACTGGATCTTCTTCAGTTCCTCGCTCGCGATCTTCGCCGGGAGCGGGAAGTACTTGTCCTTGACCGTTCCCTGCTGACCCGGGGCCGAGAGGACGTAGGTCAGGAACTCCTTCACCAGCCCGTCGAGCGGCTTGTTCGGCTTCTTGTTGATGTAGACGTAGAGGTAGCGGGTGAGCGGGTACTTGCCGCCGTAGACGTTGGCCGCGCAGACCTCCGCCGGCTCCGTGGTGGCGTCCTTGGCGAGCGGTACCGGACGCACACCCGAGGTCCGGTAGCCGATGCCGCTGTAGCCGACGCCGCCGCGGTCCTCGGTCACGCCGAGCACCACTCCCGCCGAGCCCGGCTGCTCCTTCACGGTCTCCTTGTAGTCACCGTTCTGCAGCACGAACTCCTTGAAGAAGCCGTAGGTGCCGGAGGC
>CAYRQC010000640.1:0-12850 GCA_964426265.1 uncultured Phycisphaerales bacterium
GCCGACGTCGTGACGGGTGGCTCGCTGCGGATCGTGGCCGCGGTGAACGCCGGCGCCGAGGCGACGCGCGCGCTCGCTCCGGGCGAGGCGATCCGGATCATGACGGGCGCCCCATTGCCGCGCGGTGCCGACGCGGTCGTCCCGATCGAGGAGTCGATCGTCGACGGTACTTCCGTCCGCTTCGCGCGCGTGCCGAAGGCAGAACAGAACCTGCATCGCCGGGCGGTCGACCTGCGGCGTGGCGATCGTCCGATCGCGGCCGGCTTGCGCGTGACGCCGGCGCGCGTGCCGTTGCTGGCGACGCTCGGATGCGCGGAGGTTGCCGTGACGCGCCGGCCGTTGGTCGCCGTGCTCACCACCGGCAACGAGCTGGTCGAGCCGGCCGCGTTTCCACGTGGCGCGCAGATCCGAGACTCGAACGGCTTGGCACTCGCGGCGCAGGTCAGCTCCGCCGCCGCCACCGCGAGTCGGTTGCCGATCGTGCGCGACGATCCGGCGCTGATTCGAACCGCGGTGGAGCACGCGCTTGCGGCCGACGTCGTGCTCATCACGGGCGGATCGTCGGTGGGCGACCTCGACTTCTCGCACCAGGTTCTCGCTGCACTCGGCGGCCGCTGCTGGTTCGCACAGGTGAAGATCAAGCCTGGCAAGCCGGTGCTGCTCTATACGATCGGGACCAAGGTGCTCTTCTCGCTTCCGGGGAATCCGGTGTCGGCATTCGTGACGTTCGAGCTGCTGGTGCGGCCGCTTCTCGAGCGCCTCTCGGGAGCGACCGCGGGGTGGCCGCTCGCGGATGAGCTGGAGCTGGCCGCGCCGTTGCGCGCACCGCCGGAGCGCGATCTGCTGCAGCTTGCCTGGCTCGACTCCGGGCAGCAGATAAGTGGTCCACCGGTCCATGGGCACCACGGGCGTCCGCGGGCGCAACCGATCCGCTGGAGCGGCTCGGGTGACCTGGTTGCGATCGCCGGAGCGAGCGCGTTGGTGCACCTCGCGCAGGCGACGGCGCGTGCCGCGGGCGAGACCGCGCGCGTGCTCGTCCTGCGGAGCTCACTGGATGAGCTGCCGCGTTCGTCCGAGCCGGTGGCGCTCGCATGATCGGTGCGCTGCTCGCCGCGCTCCTCTACGTCGTCGCCTTTCCGCCGCTCGATCTCGGCATCGTCGGCTTCGTCGCTCTCGCGCCGTGGATCGTGGTGGCGCGGCGCTGGAGCGGCTGGCGCCTCTTCTTGGCCGGTTCACTCGTCGGCGCGCTGCTCCTGACGATGGGGTGCTGGTGGATCCACTGCACGGCGCCGGTGAACCTCGCCTTCATGGTCGTTCCGGAGTCGCTCTTCTTCGGCGCCTTCGCCTGTTTGCTGCGCCGCCTCGCGGTGGTGCAGGCGTGGCCCACCGCGATCGCCCTCCCCCTTGCGTTCACGTCCATCGAGCTGGCACGCGGCCGCGTGCCACTCGATGGCTTTCCGTGGCTCACGCTCGGCTACACCCAGCACGCGCATCTGGGCGTCGTCCAACTGGCGACGGTCACCGGCGTGCATGGAGTGTCGTTCCTGCTCGCGCTCTGCTCCGGGCTGATCGCGGATGCAGCGGCGCAGCAGGGCGCGCGGCGCCACGTGCGCTGGCTTGCCGCGGTGGCACTCGCCTCCGCGGCCGAGCTCGGTGGTCGACTCGCGCTCGGAGACGCCGATGCGCTGCCCGCGGGACCGCGCTGCCTGGTGGTGCAGCCGAATCTCCCGCAACGACTCAAGATGGACTCCGAAAGTGATGACGAGATCCTCCGGCGCAACCTGGAGCTCGGCGAGGCGCTGCTCGAGCGGCAGGCGGTCGACCTGGTGATCTGGTCGGAGACGATGCTTCCTGGCAGGTGGCGCGGGACGGGTGTCGCCGATTCCGTTCCGCAGCCTGACATGCAGGGATGGCGTCGCGAGCTGCATACAGTGCTGGACGGGTCGTTGTTCCAGCGGCGCCGCGTTCCGCTACTCGTCGGCGCCGTGACCTACGAAGCACCGATCTGGAAGGAAGGCTCCACTCCGCCGTTCAACTCGGCGCTCCTCTTCGATCGCTCCGGCAACCTGCGCGCCTCCTACGACAAGCGAGTCTGCGTTCCGGGCGGCGAGTACCTGCCCTGGATCGACCACTTTCCGACCGCAGCCGCGGACTCCATCCGGTCCTGCGTGCGTGCCATGGCGGGATTCCTGCCCAACCTCGTCCCGGGCCGGCGATCCGGAGTGTTCGACCTGGCGAGCTGCGGCGTCTCTGAGAAGCTGGGCGTCTCGATCTGCTTCGAGATCGCCTATCCCGACGTCGGGCGCGTGCTGGTTGCGGAAGGTGCCGACTTCCTCGTCAACCTCTCGAACGAAGCGTGGTTTCCCGACAGTGCCGAGTTCGACCAGTACACGGCGATGGCGGTCTTTCGCGCCGCGGAAGTCCGCCGCTCCCTGGTGCGCTGCGCCAATTCGGGAACGAGTGGCTCGATCGATCCGTGGGGGCGTCCGGCATTGCTCGAGCGCGGCGGGCGTCGTGATGGTTTTGCAGCGGCAACCGTGGTGGTCCCGCGCATCAGTCACGTGGTGACGCTCTATGCCCGATTTGGCGAGTGGCTTGGCTGGTGCGTCGTGGCTGCGACCGCCACCCTGTTGCTGATCCGGTGGCGCCGCACCGCGCTGCCGGTCGCGTTGCGGTTACCACCAGCCCGTTCGGGCCTACAGCCCGCGACTCCGGGAGCCGTGAAGCGGAAGCCGTAGAGTTGCAGGTGTGGAGATGGGGGCGACGCCCTCCCGGGCGCCCCTGTGAAAGACTGTTTGACAGGTACCGAGGACGTCCTATAGTCCCGCCCCTTTACTTGGCGCTAACCCCGGCGGAGTACACGGGTTGGGTGCCAAGGGAGGGGCCGTGACGAGACCCAATCCAGGTTTTCGTTCCGAGTTTGGCCGTTCGAGTTTTTGGCCCCGAGCCACGCTGGCTCGGGGGGAGCTGGTTTCCAATGCGTGGCGGGTGATCCCCCGCACGCTCTCGCTGAGAGAGGAATCAGGCGGATGAGCACCATCGCGAAGGTCTTCACGGTTCTAAACCTCGTCTTCTCGCTCTTCATGGTCGGCACGGTTGCGTCGATCCTGTCGAAGAGTGAGGACTACAAGGCGAAGTTCGAGAGCGAGCAGACGGCCCACAAGAGCGACGTCGACGCCAAGCAGATCGAGGTCGACAAGGCCAACACGGAACGCGCCAACTTCGAGGCGACGAACCGGACGCTCACCAACACGAACACCGACCTGCGGGCACAGCTCTCCGCGGCGAACTCGACCGTCGAGCAGTCTCGCAACGACAACAACCAGCTTCGTAATTCGACGGACGCAATCCAGGCGTCGTTGAAGTCGGTCGAGACGCAGCTTTCCGATGTCGAGACCCGCAACAAGGATCTGATGGCCGCGAACGAGAAGTATCGCGCCGATGCGGCGACCGCCGACAAGGACAAGCTCGACGCCCAGGACGATCGGGCTCGGCTGGAAGGCGATCTCAAGCGCGCCAACGACGACGGTGCCGAGAAGGAGATGCAGATTGCCAAGCTGAACGACCAGCTCGGGAACCTGCGCGCCGAGCAGGACGCACTCGAAGCGATGGGGGTCGAGATCAAGAAGCTCGTGGGCAACGCGATCCCGAAGATCGACGGACAGGTGAGCGATGTCGGTTCGACGTTCGTCATCCTCTCGGTCGGTGAGCAGGATGGTGTCAGGATCGGGTTTCCGTTCGACGTCTACCGCAAGGGCGACTACATCGGTCGCGTCGTGGTGGATGAAGTCCATCCCGACACTTCCACCGCGCGCGTGACGATCAAGAACCAACGCGGCCTCCCATTTGAGCGGAGTGATTCGGCGACCACGCGGCTCTGAGCGGTCCTCTCGGCATCCACCGGTTTTCCAAAACTTCCGAACTGTCCCGCGCCGCAGGAGCTGGTCATGGCCAAGCGTACGTCCGCCGCGAAGATGGATGAGGTGAACGATCTCGAGTCCGAGCCATCGCCGGCGAAGGAGATGGATCTCTCGGGTGGTCTGGCGTTCGTGACCTTCGTCGCCCTGCTCCTCGGCCTTGTCATGGCTCAGATGGCGATGAAGAAGTACTTCCTGACGGGTCTCTTCGTCTGATCGTCTGACGCGCGTGTTTCCTGACTCTGTTCGTCAGGTCGCGCCACGGCTTTAATCCCGGCCGACGCGTGCTTGAGGTCGGCCGGCGGTTCCCGAGAGAAAGCAAAGAGAACTGCGCGGGCCCCTGTCCTTCGGGACGGTGGGCCGCGTGTGTTTCAGGGAGGTTCTTGCAGACGTCCTTGCCAACGACTCCGTGTCCTCGGTTCCGAGACGAGACACCCTCGAGAGACAGGCTTCACCCGAGAGTCACGAGAGTCGGAACGTGAGAGACGCGACGCAAGAAGTGCTGTGATCGGTGATCCGTCCCGAGACGTGCAGGTCAACGTGCGAAGGGATGGCGGTAAGTCGATGAGTCAAGCCTGGCTTCGTCCGATCGAGTGGCTCATCGGACGGTTCTCCCACGACATGGGGATCGACCTCGGGACGGCGAACACGCTGGTCTGCATCAAGGACCAGGGGATCGTCATCTCGGAGCCGAGCGTGGTCGCCGTGAAGAAGGGCACCAATGAGGTGCTCCTCGACGGAAATGCCGTCGGTCTCGCGGCGAAGGAGATGCTCGGCAAGACACCGGGGAACATCGAGGCGATCCGGCCGCTGCGCAACGGAGTGATCGCCGACTTCGAGATCACCGAGAAGATGCTGCGGTACTTCATCCGCAAGGTCCACAAGGGCCGCAGCTTCGTCCGACCACGCATCGTGATCTCGATCCCGTCGGGAATCACGGCGGTCGAGCGCCGCGCCGTGATCAATTCCGCCGAGCGCGCTGGTGCCCGCAAGGTCTACCTGGTCGAGGAGCCGATCGCGGCTGGCATCGGCGCCGGGCTGCCGATCGCGGAGCCGGTCGCGAGCATGATCGTCGACATCGGTGGCGGGACGACCGAGGTCGCAGTTATCTCGCTGTTCGGCCTGGTCCACGCCGAATCGGTGCGAATCGCCGGAGACGAGTTCGACACCGCGATCTGTGAGTACATGCGGCGCGAGCACAGCCTGCTGATCGGCGAGCAGACCGCCGAGAAGGTCAAGATCGAGATCGGGTCCGCCGCGCCCCTCGAACAGGAGATGGAGATGGAGGTCGCCGGTCGCGATACCGTCTCCGGACTGCCGCGGCGCACCATGGTGAAGTCGGAGGAGATCCGCCTGGCGTTGTCCGAGCCGATACGGCAGATCACCGCCGCCGTCCGGCGGACGCTGGAGAAGACACCGCCGGAGCTTGCCGCCGATCTCGTGACCACTGGAATCACGATCGCGGGCGGTGGCGCGCTGCTCCGGAACATCGACAAGGCGATCCAGGAGATCGTGCAACTGCCAGTGCGGATCGCCAAGGATCCGCTGAGCTGTGTCGCCCGCGGGACGTTCGAGTTCCTGAGTCAGCTCCACCTCTACAGCCAGGTTCTTGCGAGCGGCGACGACAACTGACGTTTCAGCGCGTTGCGGCCTTCGCGTCGCGTTGCAGCCGCCGGCCGGCATGGCGTCTCGCGCATGGGATCGCAAATCGACCAACCGCGTTCGAATCGATGGCCGACGCTGCTGCTGCTCGCCGGCGTGAGCGGGCTGCTCCCGCTGCCGGTGGTGCGGCGTGCGCATGCCCTGGTCGAGCAGATCGTCGGCGCGGCGCGCGGCTGGCTCGAACCGAATGACCTTGTAGAGTTCGCCGCTGCCGACGTGGCTGCACTGGCGACGGAATCGGATCCGCCCGCAGCGGGAATCGACCCGCAAGTCGTCGCGCTCCTCTCCGCGCTGCGCGACGAGGTGAGGCCTCCGAAGAGCGGTGGCTGGCAGCGTGATGGCCGGTTCGGTGTGGTTCCGGTTGGCGCGCGGCGCGACGTGGGGGAGCTCTCCCTCGCCACTCCGGCGGCGATTCCGCTCGGCGAACCGGTCTTCTTTGGCCGCGAGCTGGTCGGCTTCACGGCGGCACGAGCGGCCGGCCCGACGCTGGTACAGCTCCTCTCGCGTCCCGGCACGCGGATCGCCGCCTGCGCCGGCGTGCCGGGCGTCCGCGAGGTCCGCTTCCTCGCGATCGGCGAGGGTGTGGAGACGCTCCGCGTCGCCTATGCCGATGGCGGTCAGCAGCTCGAGGAGGGTGATCTGGCCTGGGCGATCGATCCGCCGTCGCTGCCCGGCGCCGCGGTGGCGCCGACGATCGGCGGCGCGCAGCTCGGCCGTGTCGTCCATGGTGACCTCGCCTCCGGTGCCGCGCTCGACGAATGGCGAATCGTGCCGATCACAGCGCCCGCTCGATTGGCCGAGGTGGCGATCCGCTTTCCGCCCGGCTTTCCGCTCGCTTCCGAGCCGGACCTCTACCCGATGCGGACGACCGCGATCGGCCACGCGGTGGTGGAGGAGCGACGTCGAGTCGCACGCGTGGTCGACGGCCACGAAGTGGGGATCGACGCGGGCTGCGCCGTCTCCTCGGCCGGGAGGTACGTCGGGAGGATCAGCCGTTCGAGCTGGGGAGCGGCACTGGTTCGGGCGGTCAGCGACCCTGGATTCCGACTATCGACCCTGCTGCTCGTGGGCGGTCGCGTCAGCGCGTGGGAGCTCGAGAGCGGCGGCACCTGCGCTGATGGGCTCTTGCTGTTGCCCCCTCCGATCGAGTCGTGGGACGGCGCGATCGTCGTCACCGCGTCGAGCCCGGACGGGACGCCGGAAGGGCTGATCGTCGGAGCCCTTCGCGCAATCGGTGACGGCTGCGTCCTGGTCGGTGTTCGCGAGCCGCTCGGCGCTGTCGAGGTCTGGCGGCCCGCCGGCGCATGGAGCGCGCCGCCATGAGCGCCCTCATCGGGCTCCTGGCAGGACTGCTGCTTGCCGCGACCGAGCTGCATCTGCGCCTTCATCTACCCCTCGTTCCCGACCTGGCTGCACTCGCACTTGCCTGGCTGCTCGTGCGCCCGGGGTCGCGCACTCGCGTCGCGTCCTTCACCGGCGTCCTGCTCGGAGCCTCCACCTTCTCGGCCGATCCGGTCGGTAGCTGGCTGCTCGGTGGGGGGCTGGCCGCGCTTCTCCTCGTTCCACTCCGTGAGATCGTCTTTCTCGAGAGCGCCCTGACGCAGGCAATTTTCGGGCTCGTTGCCGCGGTTGCGCTGCGAGCGGCCCGCGAGCTCTATGTCTGGTTCGACCTCACGCCGGCGTTGCCGTGGGGCCGCGCGTCCTGGAGCGCGCCGTTGCTCGCGGCGCTGGCGCTGCCGATACTCGTGCGACTCCTTGGCGGCGCCGGTCGAATGGCGCGATGGCTCGCCGAGCGGATCGGTGCGTTGCGCGACCGTGCGGCGGGTCGCCAACCGTCGTAGGGATCGCGACTTGATCACGTGGTGATCGCGTAGCGATCTCGCGACGACGCGGTTCGTGGGGATGCCGACGGCGGTGGCGATGGGGATGGGCGGCAGCTCGCGTCTGATCCAGATTGCACTCGTGTTCGTCGTCCTTGCGTCGGCGATCACGCTCCGGCTTTGCAAGCTGCAGCTCGGGCAGCACGATTTCTGGGAGCTCGAGGCGGTCAAGGCGCGGACGCGCAAGCAGACCATCGGCTTCCGGCGCGGCGCGCTCCTCGATTGCGCCGGCCTCCCGCTTGCGACTCACCGCGTCACCGATGACCTCGCCTTCGTCTTCGGCCACTTCCGCAAGGGTTCGGCCGCGGGGCAGCTCCTCTCGTCGCACTATCTGCTCACCGGTGGGCGGGGCAGCGTCACCGATGCGCTCACGCATCCGCTCCCGTGGCTCGACCGGTTCGCGGCGCTGACCGTCGGCGAGCTGCGCTCGATCGAGCCGGGTCAGCGGCGCGAGGATCTCCTCTGGTACGCCACCTGGCTGGTTGGCGACGAGCAGATCAAGGAGCTCGTGTTGCACCTGCGCAACGCTGCGGACGGTGAGCTCGCCTGCCCGCGGCTGCTGCAGGAGCACGCCGCGATCCTCGATCGGGTTCGCCAGGAGGCGCTCACGCTGCAGCTGCTCGGTCGCTCGCTGGCGCTTGCGGACGGCACGCTCGCCGCGCGGATCGACGACGCGATCGCTGCGCTCGACCGTCGGGTGGTGCGCGCGCTTGGCATGCGCGAGGCAACCACACAGATCTACGAGTCGGAGCGGGAGCTCCACCGTGACCTCGACTACGGCGAGGCGCTGCTGGTCGCAGACGTCCCACACGCCGCGGTCTTCGATCTCGCGGCCGATCCGCGCCGGCTCCCCGGCGTGATCGTGCGCGAGTCGGTTCGCCGGGTCTATCCGCTCGAGAACGACGTCTGTCCGCTGTTGATCGGCCGCGTCGGTCTCGCGTCGAAGGAGGCGATCGATGCCACGGAGGCGGCGCGCGACGAGCGCAATCACCTCCTGCTCGAGCAGGCGCCGACTGTGGAGCAGGCCGCGCGGCTGAACGCGCTGGACGAGCTGCTTGCGAGTGATGCGATCGAGCCCGACGAGGAGATCGGGAAGGAGGGGCTCGAAGCGTCGTTCGAGGCAGTTCTGCGCGGTCGTCGTGGGTTCCGGAGGACCGAGAATGACCGCGGTGGGCGCGTCCAGGAAGTGCTCGAGGTGGTGCCGCCGGTCCCCGGCGCCGACGTCACCCTCACTCTCGACGCGCGGTTGCAACAGGCGGCGGAGAGAGTTCTCGCGCGCGGCGTCGCCAAGAAAGACGACCCGACGCGCCGGCTCTATCCCGCCGCGTTCGCGTTGATCGAGCTGCCGGCGATGCAGGTGCGGGTGGTCGCCTCCTGGCCGGCGCCGACCCGCGCACAGATCGCGACGAGCTACGCCGAGCTCGCCGCCGACAGTGTCACGCGCCCGCTCCATCCGCGTGCCTGGAAGCCGTGGCAGCCGCCGCCGCCCGGGTCGTCGGTGAAGCCGATTGTCGCGGCGTTCGCCCTGACCGCCGGAGTCATCACGCCGCAGACGCAACTGCCTTGCACGAAGAGCGAGCTGCGGGCGCCTGGCGAGAGCAAGCCGGTGCTTTGCGAGAGCAATCACGGCCTGGTCGACGTGCATGAAGCGCTGGTCGGGTCGTGCAACCACTTCTTCGCGCAGGTCGCGTACGAGAGTGGCTCCGAGCGCATGGTCGACTGGTTGCGCGCTGTGGGCTTCGGCCGCGCGACCGGGTTCACGGCGGCACAGCTCGCCGACGGCACCGCCATCGAGAGCGTCGGCGGCGAGGTGCGCGGCAATCTCGAGCGCGAGCGGGGCGGCCGCAACCTGATGTTGCTCGGGCTCGGGCAAGGGAAGGTCGACGGGACGCCGTTGCAGCTCGCGGCGGCGATCGGAGCGCTCGCGCTGCGCCGTTGGCAGCCACCGACCTTGATCGAGCGGGTCGGCGAGCAGCGGCCGCTGCGTCCCGACCCGCAGCCCCTCGCGATCAGTGCGAGCGCATGGGAGACGGTGGTCGCGGCGATGCGCGGTGTGACGAAGCCGGGCGGCACGGCGAGCCCGAGCCACGGCGCCGATCTCTCCGGTTTCGACCTCGCCACCAAGACCGGCACGCCGCAGCAGGCGGGCAGCTCGCTCTCCCATTCCTGGCTGGTCGGCTTCTTTCCGAGCCGCGCGCCGCGCTACGCCTTTGCCCTCTTCGTCGAGCGCAGCGGCATGCATGGTGGCGAGGCGTCGGCGCCGCTGCTGCTCGAGATCCTGCAGCAGGAGGCGTTCGCGGAGGTCGCCGCGGCCGCGCGGCCCGCTCCGGTGCACGCAACGACGAACGAGACGGTGAACGAGACGGTGAACGAGACGCCAGCCGTGGACGGAGCGGTCAAGTGAGCGCGCGCCACCGGCTCGATGTGCCGTGGCAGATTCCGGTGCTCTCGTCGCTCCTGGTCGTGCTCGGTCTCCTCTTCGTGCGATCGAGCACGCAAGGCACACAGCTCGAGGGGCTCGAGCGGCGCCAGCTCTTGATGATCGGTGCCGCGCTCCCGGCGCTGCTGCTGTTCGGCAGCCTCTCGCATCGGCGGCTCGCGCGGCTGGCGTTCCCGCTCTACGCGCTCGGCCTCGGGGCACTGCTGCTGGTGCCGTGGATCGGCACCGATGTCGGCGGTGCACGTCGCTGGTTTCGCCTGCCGTTCGAGGTGCAATTGCAGCCGAGCGAGTTGATGAAGCCGCTGCTGGTGCTGGCGCTCGCCCGCTGGCTCGAGTTCCGCCGGCCGCCGACGCGGCTGGTCGACCTGCTCGGACCGCTACTGCTGATCGGCGCGCCCTTCGTGTTGATCAAGCTCGAGCCCGACCTTGGCACCGCGCTGCTGCTGCTGCCGATCGGCGTGGCGATGCTCTGGTACGCCGGTGCCCGCAAGCTCCACTTCCTCGGAGGCGCCGCGCTCGTGGCGACGCTCGTTCCGGTGATCTATTTCTCGCCGATCCTGGCGGAGTACCAGAAGGAGCGCGTACGCACCTTCCTCGAGTCGGTGCCCGACGTGGCGGCGAAGGCACTCGAGGCGCACCGCACTGGCGCGGCGGGCGAGGCGGATCGCCTCGAGCGCGAGCTGGTGGAGCTCAAGCGCGGCAGCGGCTACCAATCGCATTGCGCGCAGACCTCGATCGGGTCGGGCGGTCTGTTCGGCAAGGGGCTCGGGCAAGGGCCGCAGAATCGCCTCTCCTACCTGCCGGCGCGCCACACCGATTTCATCTTCGCCGTCATCGCGGAAGAGTGGGGGCTGCTCGGTGGCGGAGCGGTGTTGCTGCTCTTCGTGCTGCTCGGGCTCTCGTTCCTGTCGGTCGCAGCGGGCACGCGCGATCGCTTCAGCCAGCTCGTCAGCGTCGGTGCTGCGGCCTCGCTGGTGATCCAGGCCTTCGCCAACGTCGCGATGGCGAGCGGGCTGATGCCGGTCACCGGCATCCCGCTGCCGTTCGTGAGCCAGGGCGGCAGCTCGATCCTCTCCTCGTTGCTGCTGCTCGGTCTGGTCATCGCCGCGTCGCGTTCACGCCGTGATGGTGAGCCGTTTCTCTACCGCGCCAATGAGCCGAGCGACCCGTTTCACGCCCGCGCCGCGGCCGGGCCGTTGCGCGACGGCTCGGTATGATCCCGCCCCTCATGCTCGCCGACGCCGATCTCCTCTCGATCCAGGAAGCACGCGACTTCGCGCGACGATCGGCCGCGGCGCAGGCGGTGTGGAAGCGCGCCGACCAGGCGAAGGTCGATCGCGTCTGCGAGGCGATCGTCGAGGCGATGGGGCGCGACGCGGAGCGGCTCGGCCGGCTTGCGTGCGAGGAGAGTGGCTTTGGCGACCCGCCGAGCAAGGCGCGCAAGAACCGCTTCGCCTCGGCGACGCTCTGGGAGTCGATCCGCGACCTGAAGACGGTGGGGGTCGTGGCGCGCGACGACGAGAAGCGGCTCTACGAGATCGCGGAGCCGTATGGCGTGGTGCTCGGGATCATTCCGGTCACCAACCCGACCTCGACCGCGATCTTCAAGATCCTGATCGCCGTCAAGACGCGCAACTCGATCGTGCTCTCGCCCCACCCGCGGGCGGTCCGTTGCATCGGCGACACCGCGCGCATCGCAGCCGAGGCGGCGACGCGCGCTGGTGCTCCCAAGGACCTGATCCTCTGTCTCGCGAAGCCGACGCTCGAAGGCACCGACGCGGCGATGCGCGCCAAGGAGACGGCGCTGATCCTCGCCACCGGTGGACCGGGCTTGGTGCGCGCCGCCTACAGCTCGGGCAAACCGGCGATCGGCGTCGGCCCGGGCAACGCGCCGGTCTACATCGAGCGCACCGCCGACGTCGAGCTCGCCGTCGAGGCGATCGTGCAGAGCCAGGTGTTCGACAACGCGACGCTCTGCTGCTCCGAGCAGGCGGTGGTCGTCGACGCGCCGATCCGCGAGGCGGTGGTGGCGGCGTTCCGCGCGCGCGACGCCCATTTCTGCGATGCGGCGCAGAAGGAAAAGCTCGCGCGGCTGGTGGTGAAGGGGCGCGCGCTCAACCCGGCGATCGTCGGCCTCTACCCGTGGCAGATCGCCGAGATGGCCGGCTTTGCGGTTCCGCGCGCGACCACGGTGCTGCTCGCGGACGAGGACGGCGTCGGCTGGGACCACCCGCTGTCGGTCGAGAAGCTGGCGCCGATCCTCGCCTTCTACGTCGTGAAGGACTGGAAGGAGGGGTGCGAGCGTTGCATCGAGGTGCTCGACTTCGGCGGTCGCGGCCACACGCTCACGATCCACTCGCGCAACGAGGAGATCGTCTGGCAGTTCGCGTTCGAGAAGCCGACCCACCGGATCCTGGTCAACACGCCGGCGAGCCACGGCGCGGTCGGTCTCTCGACCTGGCTCGCGCCATCGATGACGCTCGGCTGCGGGGCGTTCGGCGGCAACATCACCTCGGACAACATCACGGCCGAACACCTGCTGCTGAAGAAGCGGCTGGCGTTCGGCAAACCGGGCTTCATCGAGGAGGAGGCGCAGCGACGCAAGGAGCGGGGCACCCTGCCGGCTGCGCTTCCGCGTCGCGCAGCGCCGCCCTCGTTCCACGGCTCGGCAGCGGCGACCAAGGCGTGGCCGATGCCGCCGCGCAAGCAGTGACCCATCGAACCCGCTCCCGTTCCTCGCCGTGCAGGCGAGTCGCGGTGGCGCCAAAGGAAGTGAATCGACATGCAGCAGATGGCACTCGGGATGATCGAGACCAAGGGGCTGGTGGCCGCGATCGAGGCCGCCGACGCGATGGTGAAGGCGGCGAAGGTCACGCTGGTCGGCTGGGAAAAGATCGGAGCCGGCTACGTCAACGCGATCGTGCGTGGCGACGTCGCGGCGGTGAAGGCCG
>CAYRQC010000641.1:0-4456 GCA_964426265.1 uncultured Phycisphaerales bacterium
CTCGAGATTGGTGCGGACGAGGTCCTCGTTCGTCCGCGCGCGCGCGACACGATCCCTCCGTGCGCGCGCGAGTCCGAAGACCGCGGCGGAGAGCCCGATCACGAGGGAGGCGAGGATCAGCACGTCGCTCGCCACCACGACGCGGTGGCGGCGGGCGAGCTTGCGCAGGCGGTAGAGGCGGCTCGGTGGCGAGGCGCTCACCGGCTCCTGCCGCAGGTGGAGCTCGAGATCGGCGGCAAGAGAGGAGGCGCTCGCATAGCGGCGCACGCGCTCCTTCTCGATCGACTTCATCACGATCCAGTCGAGGTCGCCGGCGAGCCGCTTCGGGAGCAGCTTCGGCGAACTGCGGTGGCGTGCCGCGATCGGCGTGAGGGTCTCGCCCAAGGTCCGGAGGCGGGTGCTCGGCTTGGGCGGATCGACCTCGCGGATCACCCGCAGGACCTCGTCGTAGCCGCGCTCGAGCAGCTCCTTCGCATCGAAGATCTTGGTGCCGGTCAGCATCTCGTAGAGCAGCACGCCGAGCGAGTAGATGTCGGCGCGCGTGTCGATGTCGAGCGCCGACATCTCCGCCTGCTCCGGCGCCATGTAGGCCGGCGTCCCGACCAACTGGTGGAACTCGGTGAAGAGCGTCTTCTCGGTGAGCGGCTGCTGCGTGGCCTTGGCGATCCCGAAGTCGATCACCTTCGGGCACGGGCGCCCGTCATACGATGCGACCAGCACGTTGGACGGCTTGATATCGCGATGGATGACCCCCTTCTGGTGGGCGTGCTGCACCGCTTCGCACACCTGGATGAAGAGGCGGATTCGCTCGTCGGTGTCGAGCTGCTCGTGGTCGCAGTAGTCGGTGATCTGGAGGCCGCGCACCAGCTCCATCACGAAGTAGGGCCGGCCGCTCGCGGTCGCACCGCCGTCGAGCACGCGCGCAATGTTCGGGTGGTCCATCAGCGCCAGCGCCTGGCGCTCCGCCTCGAAGCGCGCCACGACCTGGCGCGTGTCCATGCCGAGCTTGAGGATCTTGAGCGCGACGCGGCGGCGCACGGGAGCGAGCTGCTCGGCCATCCAGACCACACCGAAGCCACCCTCGCCGATCTGCTGCAGCAGCTTGTAGCGGTCGATGACGGTGCCGGCACTCTCCTCGCTGCTCGCTCCCGGTGTGGCCGCCGCTGGCGCGGCGTCCGGTGGTGGCGACGCGAGGAACTGGGCGGCTGAGGCTGCAACGCGGAGCAGCCCCTCGACCTCGGCACGCAAGGCGCCATCGCCGCCGCACGCTTGATCGAGGAGGCGCGCGCGCTGCTCGGCCGGTGCGCTGCTGGCCTCTTCGTAGATCCGCTTCGCTTGTTTCCACAGCTCGGGCTTCATGGGGGCCGCTCCTTTCCCATGCACGCGCCGCAATGCGAATCGCGGGGCCAAGATACTGGGTGGCGCATGAGGCGCGCGATCTGTGCGACCGGCGCCCGGCGTCCGAGAGATTCCTGGCCCCTTGCCGGCGCCGTTGACGCGTGACGGGTTCGAGCCGGCCCGTTCGCTGTCGGACACGTGGCGAAAGCCGGGCCTGCCATGAAGAGGAGCGATCCGATGAGGCAATCGCATCGAAGCGGAGCGAGCGGGATCACGCGGCGTGCATTTCTCGGCCGCACGGCAGCCGCGACGCTCGCCGCAGCCGGTGGCCGTGTACCGGCACTGCTGGTGCCCATGGGCGGCGGCCTGTTCTCGTCGCTTGCCCGCGTTGGCAACGACGACTCCTCGTGCGAGGCGCTGGCGCGCACCATCGAAGAGGCGCCGCGCGAGCGACTCTTCGATCTGGTGGCGGCTCGCCTGCGCGCCGGTCTCGACGAGCGGCAGCTCGCGGCCGCGTTGCTCCTGGCCGCCGTCGGCAACATCAATCCGCGTCCGTGCGGATTCAATCTGCACTCGGTCTTCGTGCTCCACTCGGCAAGTCGATTGGGCGCGCTGCTGCCACACGAGGAGCGACTCCTGCCGTGGTTCTGGGCGCTCGACTACTTCAAGCGCGCGCAAGCGGCGGACGTCGCGCGCGGCGACTGGCGATTGAGCGACTGGAGCGGCACCGCGATCGCGCCCGACCAAGCCGCTGCCGAGTTGCAGCGTGGCTTCCGGGAGTGGGACGACGAGCGGACCGAAGCGGCGCTGGTGGCACTGTGGCGCGCTCATCCGGGTATCGAGCTGTTCGAACAGCTTTGGGAAGCCGGGGCGCGCGACCTGCGGAATCTCGGCCACAAGGCGATCTACACGGCGAACCTCCGACGCACGCTCGAGCACGTCGGACTGGTGCCCGGCGAGGCCGCGCTGCGTTCGCTCGCTTCCAGCCTGTGCTACCTCGGCACGAAGGGCGCCGCGAACGGCTTCCATCTCGACGACCAGTGCTATGGAGCGAACGTCGAGCGACTGGCCCGCCAGCCCGCGCCAGCAACCTCCGCAATCGACGGAGTTGCGGCCGAGCCAGCGGCAGTGCGCGACCTCGTGCGCTCGATGTTGAGCGGTGACTCGGCCGCGGCTTGCGATCGAGCGTGGAGCGGTGTGCGTGACTTTCACTTCGCCGTGCAGGACGTTTGGGATGCCGTCCATCTCGCCGCGGCCGACCTGATGCTGAGGAAGCCGGGGATCGACGCGTTGCACGCCGTGACCTCGGCGAATGCACTCCATTTCGCCGGCCGCACGGCCGTGAGCCCACGCCTGCGCGCTTTGCTGTTGCTCCAGGCCGTGGGCTGGATGGCGCACTTCGCGACGATCACGCAGGCACCGGGGAGCCGCGATGGTCAGATTCTCGAGCTGACCGCCGTGACATCGACCATTCCCGCCGATCCCGCAGCCGACACCGTCGCCGAGATCCTCGAGTGTGTCGGCCGCGATCGCGATCGGGCCGCGCGGCTCGCATTCGGCTACGCCAGCCATGCGGGCGATCTTGGCGGGTTCTTGCAGCGCGCCGCGAGCGTGTTGGTTGCCAAGAGTGACGACGTGCACGCCTACAAGTTCGCGGCCGCGCTCTTCGAGGAGCTGCAGCAGGTGGGAGAGCGTTGGCGACCGTATCTCCTGGCGGCGTCGACGGCCTGGCTCGCCACGACTCGATCGCCGGACTTGGAGATCACCGCTCGCGCCCGCACGGCGCTGCATGGCGTCTGACCAGGAGTCGTGCAAACCGCCTGGTCAACCGCTGCTGCCAGACTCGCGGAGCTCCTTCAACGGCAGGACGGGTGCCGTCGCGGGCAGAGACGGCCCTTGCGGCCCGCCCCGCGGGCGCCGGTGCGCAGGGTAGGATGGTCCGCCATGAAGGTTTTCATCAGCTACGCCGCGAAGGAAAAAAAGCTGGCCCGGTTCGTCGCGGCGCGGTTGGCCTCCGCGAAGTACGACGTTTGGTTCGACGAGTGGGCGCTCGAGCCCGGGGCGAACTGGGCCACCGCGCTCGGGAAGGGGCTCGAGGCGAGCGACGCGATGATCGTCCTGGTCTCACCCGACGCATCGAAGTCGGACAACGTCCGCCGCGAGATCGAATACGCGATCGTCAACGAGCGGTTCGCCGGGAAGGTGATCCCCGTCCTGGTCAAGGACTCCCCTGACATGCCGTGGATCCTCCGGAAGTTCACGTCGGTCGAGGCGGAAGGCGCGAACGAGACGGAGATCGGCGAACGAGTCGTCAAGGCCCTGGCCAAAGCGAGTGCCTGATGCCGGCACGGAGACGGGGCAACAAGCCGCGGGAATTGTTCCTGTCCCACTCGTCCCGAGACGGCGCGTTCGCGACGAAGTTGGCCGCGACTCTCCAACGGCACGGAGTGCCGGTTTGGTACAGCAAGACCCACATTCGGGGTGGTCAGGAGTGGCATGACGAAATCGGCCGCGCCCTCGACCGTTGCGATTGGTTCGCCGTCCTGCTGTCCCCTGCGAGCGTCAAGGCGACGTGGGTGAAGCGCGAGACCGTGTTCGCGCTCGGTAGCTCGCGTTACCGGGAGCGCATCGTCCCGGTGCTGCACCGCCCCTGTCAGTCGGCGAAGCTCTCATGGACGCTCGACGCCCTCCAGCGGGTCGACTTCACGAAGCGTTTCGAGGATGGGTGCAAGAACCTGCTCGCGCTGTGGGGCCTGAAGTACCGTCCGTAGGACCCGACCGCGTGCTGCCAGACTCGCGGAGCTCCTTCAGCAGCCAGACGCGTGCCGTCGCCCATTCGCGCTTCACGGTGCGTTCCGAGATGCGCAGGAGCTCGGCGGTCTCGGCGACACTGCAGCCGGCATAAAAGCGCAGGTCGACCACGCGTGCCGCGTCGGGATCCATCGCGCGGAGCCGCTCGACCGCCTCGTTGAGAGCGACGATCTCCTCGCACTCACTGCTCTCCGCGAGATCGAGGGCGTCCAGCGCCTCGAACGGCACGCGCTTGCAACCACCGCCGCGCTTCTGCAGTTCGCGCGCGCGCGCGTGCTCGATCAGCAGCCGGCGCATCGACCCGGCG
>CAYRQC010000642.1:0-7636 GCA_964426265.1 uncultured Phycisphaerales bacterium
CCCCTACGTACAAACCGGTGATCGCTGGGCTGCTGCTCACCTTCGTGTCACCACCCGGGTACTTCATTGCGGGAGAGAACGTGACCCACGAAGTGATGGGACCCACCGCACCACCCGGTGGCATGCCGCCGATTCCTCCGGTTGCCTTGGCGCCACCCGCACCCGGTGGAGGCGGGGGCGGAGGCGGTCCGGGCACGAACGCGGCAGTCAGGCCGGCCGCCATGAAACCGGCATCGCCGTTCAGTGCAGCAGCAATGGTGCCGGCAGCGGCGGCGTGCCCCGTACCCTTCGGGATGGCGACTGAAACGTTGAAGAGCAACGTGCCCGCGGCCGTCGTGCCCTTGATCGTGTACGTCGTCGGTCCGCTCGATTTGTTGCCGAGCAAGCTGATCCCTCTCAGGTCGTTGACGAATGCCCGCGCCACTGGCGCGAGCGCGGCACACGCGACACTCATCGCTGCAAAGCGAAGCAACCAACGGCGCGTGATCGATTGGACGTGGAACATGACTGGTCCTCCTGAGTCTGGCCTACTGCTCCCACGACACCTGATCTCGAGACACCTGCTGGGTTCCGAGCCTCCGCACCTGCTGCGCACCGGCAGAGCTCGCCAGCCGTTTCATTCAAGTGGACCGAGGCAAGAAGTGCGGCGACCCGCAGCCGCGGATCTCCCGCCGCGCGGTCAACGCGAGCCAGCGCGCCGCGCCCGGATCGAACCGCCGTTGCGCCGATCCGCACGGGGTCTCGAAGACGAGCCGGCAGCTCGCACGGTGGATGCGCCGACCCGGTCCGCGGTCGTCGAGCGCATCTCCTCGATCGCCGCGCCATGCGCTTGCTCATCCAGGAGGCGGGTGCCGGAGGTCTGATCCAACACCGTGACTGCAACTGCGATCGCCGCCACCGCGGCCCGGAGCAGAAGCTTCCACAGGATGGTTGAAAGACGCATGGCGGCTCTCCTGGATTCCCTCGCCTCGCGCGTTGCGCGCAAGGCCGATGCCTCCTGGAACGAGGCACGGCAGGAGAAACGAACGGCCACTTCGCGATCACGGTCGCGCCGGCGAAAGGCACGGTCGACGTGCGTGATCGGCCGGCCGCCCACGCGCTCAGTGCGACTCGCGCTCCGCAATCAGCTCGAGGAAGGCGGGCTGCGCGAGCAACGGTGCCAGCTCGCGGGCCTCCTCGAGGTGCAGGGGGTCGATGGCGCCGATCGCGGCGAGCCGCTCGAGCAGCTCCCGCGCGCGCGTGCGCGAGCCTTCGTCGCCGCGCGCGAGCAGCGCGGCCAGGGCAATCGCGGCCGCCTCGCGTGCGACCTCCGCGAAGGCCGGCACGCTGGGCGCGAGGCCGATCGCGAGTGCCGCTTCGTCGACCGCGCGCAGAGCGCAGGTGGTCGCCTCGTCGCCTTGGCCGTCGTGCTGCGGTGCGATGTCCGGGTGCGCTGCGGCGTAGAGCCACGCCTCCGCGAGCTCGCTCCGACTCCACGCTGGGTCGGACTCGGCGGCGGCGCTCTCGGTCAGGAGCTCGACGGCCTGACGCAACGCCGCGCGCGCACCGTCGAGGTCGCCCCGCTCGAGTCGCGCTCGCGCCAGCACCCGGACGGTCGGACCGCGGAACTGGAGCGCCATCGGCTCAATCGGCGCGGCGGCGAGCGCGGCCTCGAACGCATGGATCGCCTCCTCCAGAGTGGTCTCGGCCGCGGCGGCATCACCGACATCAAGGAAGCACTCGCCGCGCAGCAATCCGATGTGCCCCACGTTCGCCGCGAGATCGGGTCGCGACGGGAAGAGCTCGCGCAGCCGCGTCGCGACGCGGCTCGCACCTTGCAACGCCTCCTGCGCCTCGGCGGGCCGATCGGCGACTCGCAGGAGCTGACCGAGCTGGGTCTTCGAGATCGCCATTTGGTGCATCGTCGCGAAGTGTTGCGGGACCGCGCGGTCGAGTCGTTCGAGCCGGGAGATCGCCTCGAGCAGCAGTGTCTCGGCGGCGGCGTTGTCGTCGAGGATGGCGAAATGGGTGGCGAGAGTCGCAAGTGCGACGGCGAAGTGATGCTCGTCGCGGTCGTCGCGCGGGGCGTCGGGAGTATGGTCGAGCGTGCCGCCGGGCATCGGCTCCGCGACCTGCTCGAGGATCTCGCGGACGAGCTCGCGCGACTCCTCGATCGGGATCTCGAGCGAGCCGGCCAGCTCGGTGAGGGCGAGTGAATAGCCGACACGCGTCGCCGCATTCGGCCGCTCTGCTGCCAGGGCCTTCCAGGCGGCGACGGCAGCGCGGAGCGCGTTCATGGCGTCGGGCTCACCGTGCTGCGCAAGGAAGCTCGACCAGTCGCCGAGCACCCGTGCGCGTGCGCGGCGGTCGTCGAACGTCGTCGTCGGGAGGGCGTCGGTGGCATCGAACAAGGCGAGCGCGCGCTGGTAGCCCGCCCGCGCCGCACTCGCCTGGCCGAGCTCGTCGTCCCGGTTCGCGAGGGACGCGGTGACGACCGCCAGCTCGTTGCGGACCGCGTCCGTCGGGGTCTCGCTGAAGAGCTCCTGGTAGATCGCGACGGCGCGTGCGAGCAGGTCGCGGCGCAGCGGCTCGGCACCTGGAACGTTCGCGAGTGCGACGTTGCCGACGCCGTCCAGGAATTCTTTCACGGCGGCGCGCGTGCGCTCCGCGTTGCGCTCCGCCTTGGCGCGGGCGGCTTGCTCGGCGGTGACTCGTTCGCCGAGCTGGCGATTCATGCGCACGAGGTCGGCGTTGCGCAATTGTTGTTGCCATGCAATGGCACCCGGCACGACGAGTAGCAGGATCGCGGCGGCGATCACACCCACGGCGGCCGCGGGATGGCGCTGTGCGAGACGCAACAGGCGCAAAGACACGCCCGGTCGGCGCGCCTGGATCGGTCGACGCGAGAGTACGGCTTGTAGATCGGCCGCCAGTGCCTCAGCCGTCGCATAGCGACGCGCGGGATCGCGCTCCATGGCAACGAGACACACGGTCTCGGCGTCCCATGGGATGGTGGTGTGTCGCTCGCGCAACGGTCGTGCGGCACCGGCGAGGATCGCGGCGCGCGTCTGCTCGACGTTCATGCGTCCGACGCCGATACCACGTTCAGCGCCGCTGCCACCGCTGCCACCGCCCCCTCCGTTGGCAGCGTGGCCACCCTCCTCGCCACTGCCACCAAAAGCGTGGGAGAGTGTGAGTAGCTCGTAGAGCGTGACACCGAACGAGTAGACGTCGCCCTTCTCGTCGCCGGCGGCCGCGCCGCCGCGGATGAGCTCCGGTGGTGTGTAAGGCAGCGAGCCGAGCTGCGCGCCACTCTTGGTCAGGCGAGAGGTGCCGCTGGTGCTCGCGAGGCCGAAGTCGACGACCAGCACGCGACCATCGCGCGTCAGCATGAGATTGCTCGGCTTCAAATCGCGATGGACGACGCCCTGGCGGTGCGCGTGCTCGAGCGCGTGCGCAACCGGGAGCATCAAGCGGAAGCAGACCTCGACCCAACTGGTCGCTTCGAATGGCGATCCGGGCAGCTCGATGGGCGGCGACGTGTCGATCGGCAGCGTATCGGCGGCGCGGGCGTCGCGGCACGCCTGAAGGGCGGCGCGCAGGTCGGAGCCCGACAGGTCCTGCGGCCGCCGGCCGCGCAGCACGTGCAGCACCTCTTCGAGGCTCGCGCCGTCGACCCACTCCATCGCGTAGTAGGGCAGGTCGCCCGCCTCGCCGAAGGTGTAGATCGGGATCACCGCCGGATGGCGCAGACGCGCGACGGCATCGACCTCGCGGCGGAAACGCTCGCGGGCATTCGGGAAGTAGAGCTGCTCGGGCCGCACGAGCTTCAGCGCCACCTTGCGGCCGAGCGTCGTCTGCTCGGCGAGATAGACCACCCCCATTCCGCCGCCGCCGATGCAGCGCAGCAGACGGAACTCGCCGAGCTGTTCGGGGAAGCGCGTCGCCTCAGTTGCGCCTGGTTTGACCAGGCCGAGCCGCTCGAGTGATGCCAGGCGCCGGCGCACGGCGTCTTTCAAGTGTGGCACGTCGCAACAGAGCTCGTCAATGACCGCGCTGCCGCGTTCGTCGAGCTGCTCGAGGCAGCGTGCGACGAGGTCGCGCACGCGCGCGCGGTCAGTCGGCGGCTCCGTCATGGACCACTCCGCGGGGGGCTGCGGCCACAGCTCCGCAAGACAGAAACCTAACCCGCGGCGAGCGCCCGCCGTTACACGAGATCGACAAAGACCTCGTCGGCCAGCTCGAGACCGCGATCGGTCAGTCGGAGGCGCTCGTCAGGGAGGCCGACCTGCTCGAGCCAGCCGCGCTCCCGCAGGCGCTCGATCTCGCCGTCGCGGTAGAGGGAGGGCAGCGCGAATCCGGTGGTGTGCTCGAAGTCGGCGATGGCGATTCCATCGCGCAGACGCAGGCCGAGGATCATCCGTTCGCGCGCCTTGGCGGCGGGATCGAGGGTCTCGGCTTCGTGGGGCGGAAACGGTGCGCCGCGCCAATCTCCGAGGTATTCGGAGAGGACGCGGGTGTTGGTGCGCCGCGTCCCCCACTCGTAGCTGCCGGCGCCAAGCCCGACGCCGAAGTATTCCTCGCCGCGCCAGTAGACGAGGTTGTGGCGCGATTCGTGGCCGGGCCGCGCGTAGTTCGATATCTCGTAGTGGCGGAGGCCGGCCGCCGCGAGCCGCTCGCGAACCAGACGGTACTGCAACAGCTCGACGTCGTCGGTCTCGGCGGTGACGCGCCCCTCGGCCCGCATTCGAGTCAGCGGCGTCCCGGGCTCGTAGGTGAGGCAGTAGGCCGAGACGTGGTCGAGGCCGAGCGCCGTGATGGTGTCGAGGTCGTGTTCGAGCTCGCGGCTCGTCTCACCCGGCGCGGCGAACATCAGGTCCAAGGTGAGCCGCGTGAAGCCGGCATCCCGCAGGAGGTCAAGCGCACGGAAGACGTGCTCCGGTGCGTGCTCGCGACCGAGCGCGGCCAAAACGGCGGGCTGAAACGACTGTGCGCCGAGGCTGACTCGATCGACGCCGGCCGACTTGAGGAGCCGCGCCTTGGCGGGAGTCACCGACTCGGGGTTGGCCTCGCAGGTCCATTCTTCGAGCCGGCTGCAGGAACTCAACTGGGTATCGAGTCGATCCGAAGTGCAGCCCAATCGACCTCGTACGTCTGACAACAGCCGCTCGAGTTGCGGCTCGCTCAACGCGGTCGGCGTTCCCCCACCGAAGAAGATCGTCCGCAGCTTCGATCCGACGGGAACGCGCTCGAGCTCGACCCGGAGCCGTCGCAGATAGGCCTCGGCGCTGTCGGCGTCGTAGGGCGCGGTCGCGAAATCGCAATAGGCGCAGCGGCGGATGCAGAAGGGCACGTGCACGTAGAGCGAGGTCGGGGCCGTCGCGGTGGCGAGTGGTACGGAGAGCGTCGTCGGTTGGGGCGGCATGTCGCGCCCATTCTGGCGAGACAGCTCCGATCTTCGTGCAACGATCCGGAAGGTGCCGCTATCCGGGGCCGCCGCGACCGGGGACCAGAGCCAAGTAGAGGCTCTCGAGCGCCTCGTTCTGGATCTGGCGAACGCGCTCGCGGGTGATGCCGAGGTGCTCGCCGATCTCGCGGAGCGTGAGTGGCGGCTCGCCGTCGAAGCCGTAGCGCATGCGCAGGATGCGGGCCTGCCGCTCCTCGATGTTTGCGAGCAGCTTCTTCAGCTCCGTGAGCTCGTGGGCGTCGAAGAGGATGTTGTCGGGCGTGCGCAACGACGGGTCGGCGATCGCGTCGGCGAAATCCTCGGAGTCGTCGAGTGACATCGATTGTGTCGACGTCTGTGCGATTCGCAAGGCACGCCGGATCTGGCGGCGGTGCTCGGGACCAAGCTCGAGCTTCTGCGCGATCTCGTCCTTGGTCGGGTCGCGGCCGAGCTCCTGGCGCATCTTCGCTTCGGTGACCCGCCAGCGATAGACGAGCTCGATCATGTAGGACGGCACGCGCACCGTGCGCACGGTGTTGACCAACGCGCGCCGAATCCCCTGTTTGATCCACCAGGTCGCGTAGGTCGAGAAGCGACACTCGACATCGGGATCGAACCGCTCGACCGCGCGCATGAGGCCGAGGTTGCCCTCCTCCACCAGGTCGAGCAGCGGCAGTCCACGATTCACGTAGCGCTTGGCGACGCTCACGACCAGCCGCAGATTTGCGCGAATCAGCAGCTCGCGAGCACCCGCATCCCCGTCGCGCACCTTGCGTGCGAGAGTCCCCTCCTCGATGGCGCTGAGGAGCGGCACCTCGTTGATCTCGCGGAAGTAGGTCTGGAGCGTCGCTTGGCTCGAAATGGCTTGGTCCTCGCGCGCGTGCGGTTCCAGGTCTGCTTTCGGCTGTCGGCGGCCGATTCCTTGATTGAAGGCGGCGGATGGGGTTGCGAAGCTCCCTGATCCTTCCGGCGCGAGCCGGGGACGCGCGGAACAGGGCGGCGACGGGAACCCATGCTGGTCGATCCTTCCGATGCCGGTGCCCGTGAGCGCCTGATCGACGAAGAGGCGTTCAAGGGACTGCTCCGGGATGCGCCGCCGCAGCAGACGCTCTTCTTGGTGCTCGACGACCTGCCGTCCAGTGCCGACCACTGGAATCGCAAGCACGTCTGGGCGCTGCAGGAAGGCGCGCACCAGCTCGAGACCTTCCTGGACAACTTCCAGGCGCGCGGGAACCGGACGTTCGTCTACTACGCCGAGCTCAACGCCAGCGTGCGCAACCTCGCCATCGCGGCCCACACGCTCGGTCACGTGCTGGTGCGGTTCGCCAAGTACGGCGTCGAGATGCCAGGGGTCGACGAGCACGGTGAACCGCGGGTGGTCACGTTCACCGCCGAGCTGCTGAAGTCGGCGCGCGTCATGACGCAGTCGATCGCCGTGCTGGTCGCGGCACTGCGTGACGAGGCGAAGCGGCTGGCCGTCGAGCCGAAAGCGCCGGCAGTGAAACACGCGAGCGACGGCGAGGTGAGGGACTATCGCCTGCACCTCCCCCACACGATCGCCGAGAAGCGCGCCGCCGACGCCGATGATCCGGTCGCGCGGTTGTTGAACCAGTTCCTGCAGGTCGCCGAGAGGTCCGCCAAAATCAAGGAGAAGCTGCCCGCGCGCGGCGGTGACCTGCGCGGCTTCGTGCGCGACCATCTGCCCGAGACCGAGACGCTCCTCTACGAAGGGGCCGTCCACAACTTGCAGTCGGCCTACGACACGTTCGTGAAGCCGACGCAACATCACCAGCGCAAGGAGCTGCAGCGGCTGCGCGGCCATGTGTCGCTCGCCTATCACCTGCTCGAGGTGGTGAACGAGCTGGTCCACTTCTACGAGCGTCACGAACGGGTGGAGACCCGCGGGGCGACGCAGATCCAGATCGCGACGCTGGTGCCGCCGGAGCGCGTGCTCGAGACGGCGGTACATTTCGCGCTGCGGTTCGCGATCGACGTGACGCTCGCGGCGGTGCCGCTCGTGCGCGAGTTGCTGCCGCAGTTCGTGCAGGCGCAGGCGCTCGAGCTGGCGATCCCGGAGGGTCTCTTCCTGCACGCGCGGCCGCTCAACCTGATCGTGCGGATCGTGCGAAAACACGGGAAGCCGGTGGAGATCGGCGTCAACGGCGAGAGCGCGTCGGCGAGCTCGCTGATGGGGCTGATCCTCTTCGTGGG
>CAYRQC010000643.1:0-6951 GCA_964426265.1 uncultured Phycisphaerales bacterium
TTCGCGATCGAGGATGAGCAGATCGATGTCGCTGTCGGACGTCATCTGCACGGAAGCCGTGGAGCCGAACACGATGACGCGATCCGGAGGCCCGACTCCGAGGATGCGCCTCACGACTTCGTCAATCGTCCGTCGCCCTCAATCCCCCCCGATGATCAGCTCCAGCCCCGGCGTGAACGCGAGGCGCTTCGTCGCTCCCGGATCGAACTCCATCGCCTGCACGTCGAACTCGGCGCCGGCGTAGGCGATGACCGGATCGATGTCGACGTCGAGGTCGAGCCCGCCCGCCGGCAGGTCGACCACGACCGAGATCCACCAGGGCGGAGCGACCAGGATCGTGCCGCCGGCGTTGGTCGGGAGGGCCGCCTTCGGATAGCCGCCGTAGAGGAGCGCGATGGTGTCGAAGCCGGCGGAGTTCGAGAGCGAGAGCGTGATGGTGGTGCCGAGAATCGGCGGCGCGTTGGAGGTGAGGGTCGGGCAGCAGTGGGTGCCGGGCCAGCCGGTGCCGTAGTTGCGCCACGAGGCGTGCAGGTCGGCGAGAGTGACGAGATAGACGGCGCCCAAGGTCGAGCCGGGTGCGTCGAGGTCGGCGATTGCGCTGACGAGGAGCTCATCCTTGCCGTCGCCGTTCAAGTCGCGCAGGCCGTCGAGCATCCCGCCGAAGTCGCTGCCGAACTCGATGCCGAAGGGCGGGGCGCCGCCGTTGTTCTTGCCGTAGTCGCTCATCAGCAGGCTGCCCGTCTTGCCCGAGAAGGCATAGATCGCGCCGACGACGCCGTCGTCCGTCGACGTGAAGGGCGCACCGACGACGACATCGGCGATGCCGTCGCCATCGAGGTCGGCGCGCATCGAGATCGCCGCGCCGAAGACATCCCACGCCGCGAGACCGCCGTGGACCTGGAGCAGCGAGCCGGTCGCACCCGAGTAGACCAGGACGCGGCCGAGATCGAAGCCGGTGAGGCTGTTGCCCGCCGGCGCGCCGATCGCGAAGTCGGGGACGCCATCGCCGTTGAGGTCGCTCCCGCCAGCGAGACCCTCGCCGACACCGGCGCCATCGAACGTCCCGGAGAACTGGTAGAGCACGCTGAAGTCGCGACCCGAGAAGACGCGGGCGACGCCCACCGTCACGCCGTTCACATCCTCGCCAGGCGATCCGACGATGAAGTCGTCGTGGCCATCCTGGTTCACGTCGCCGATCCCGGCGAGTGCATAGCCGCAGTATTCGAAGTACTTCGTCCCGCCGAGCGCGAAGAGCTCCGCGCCGGTCTGGCCCGAATAGAGATGGACCCGGCCCGCGTAGTCGACGCCGTTCACCGATTCCCACTGCGCCTCGACCAGCACGTCGTCGTAGCCGTCCGCGTCGACGTCGCCCGCTCCGCAGACGCCCGAGCCGAAGGCGGCATTGAGCTGCGATCCGACCAGCGTCCGGATCACGCTGCCATCCGCGCCGGAGAAGATGCGCGCGTACCCATCGAGGGTCGTCAACCAGTCCGTCCACTGCATCGCGCCCACGATGATGTCGTCCGTGCCATCGCCATCGACGTCGCCCGCGTTGGCGACGGACTGACCGAAGCAGTCACCGGGCTGATCGCCGACGAGCTCATAGAGAAGAGTGCGCTCGGCGCCGGAGTAGACGTAGGCACGCCCCGGTTCGAGCGAGAAGAGCCAGAAGTTGCCGGTCTCGCCGGCGACGAACTCCTCGACACCATCGCCGTCGAGGTCGGGGAGGGCTGCGATGCGCCCGAAGAAGCTGTCCGGACGCGTGCCGCGCAGGCTCCAGAGGTCGGTCTGCGCTGGAAGGGATCCGGTCAACGCCACGCAGGTGGTGCCGGCGAGGAGAGAGAGTCGTCTCACGGGGGGTCTCCAACGGATTGATAGGCGCGCCCCGCGAACTCGGGGTCGATGCAGGAGAATCGGGAGGAGCGTGCGAGCGTTACATGGAATCGCCCCAAGGATCGGCCGCGCCTTCGGATCCGTCGCGAGGAACACGTCGATGAAACGGAGCACCACGAACGAGTCGCGCGCGCTCG
This sequence comes from uncultured Phycisphaerales bacterium, assembly GCA_964426265.1. GTDB lineage: Bacteria > Planctomycetota > B15-G4 > B15-G4 > SIAN01 > SIAN01. Next base: position 2,031 of record CAYRQC010000643.1, read on the forward strand.
TGCAGCGCGCCTCGCAGGGCGATCGGCCGGCGATCGACGAGCTGCTGGCGCGCCACCTGCCCGGGCTGCGCGCGTTCATCCGGCTGCGCGCCGGGCCGGTCGTCCGTCGCCACGAGTCGGAGTCGGATCTCGCGCAGTCGGTCTGCCGCGAGGTGCTGGCGCACGTCGATCGCTTCCAGTACGGCGACGAGGCCGGCTTCCGCTGTTGGCTCTACACGACAGCGCTGCGCAAGATCAGCGACCGCGGCGACTACTGGGCGGCGAGGAAGCGCGACGTGCGGCGCGTCACATCTGATGCGGCGCTCGCCGAGTCCTACCGCACCTTCTCCACGCCGAGTCAGCACGCGATGAAGCGCGAGGAGATCGAGCGCGTCGAGCTCGCCTTCGACCGGCTCGGCGACGAGCAGCGCGAGGTGGTTGCGCTCGCGCACCTGACGGGGATGTCGCGCGGTGACATCGCGCGCCACCTCGGCAAGAGCGAGGGAGCGGTGCGGACGATGCTTTCGCGCGCGCTAGCGCAGCTCGCCGAGGTGCTGACAGCGAGGTGAAGCGGGCGGCTACGCGGCGGCGGCGGTGCGAGCGTCCGTGCCGGCGTCAGTGGCCGTCGGCTGGTGTCGCACCGTCCATCTTTTCGAGCCCGCTTGCTCGCTCGCGCAGGAACGCGATCTCGGCTGCGTCCGCGCCGCGCACGGTCGCGATCACGTCGGCGAGCCGGCGCAGGTTGCGCACGAGCTCGCGGCGCGGCAGCGCGAGCGTCGGGAAGTCGTTCACGAGTTCCTGGTAGACGCCGATCGCGTCGCGCAGCCACGACTCGGCCTCCTCTTGCCGTTCGAGCCGCACGAGCACGAGACCGAGGTTGCTCGTCACGGCCGCCAGCGCGACGCGGTGGTTCACCCGAGCGACGCCGTTCGTCGGTTCCTGCATGAGATCGGCTGCGACGGCGCGATACACCTGCTCGGCCTCCTCGAGCCTCTCCGCTTTTTCGAGCGCCGCCCCGAGGTTGCTGCGTGTCGCGATCAGCTCGTCGCCCGACGCGTTCGGCAGCTCGCCCCGCTGCTGCGCCTCGGCGAGCAGTCGCACCGCCTCCTCCAGCAGCGCGATCGAGTCACCGCCGCGGCCATCGAGGTCGTGCGCATGCGCCAAGCTGCTGAGCGCGAAGCCGAGCGCCATGCGACACCACGCGACCGACTCCGAGCTCGCGAGGAGCGCGCGGTAGATCGTCACCGCCTCGTCGAGCTCCTTGGCGGCGAGCGGTGCTTCCGCGTTGCGCGCCAACCGCTGCATCGAGCGCTCATAGAGGACATCGGCGCGCGCGCGTCGACCGAGCGCGTCCTCCGGCGCGACCGCGAGCACGGCACCGGTGATCTCGAGCGCACGGTCGAGCGCCCGCGCCGCGCCGTCGACGTCACCGAGGTCGATGTAGCGGGCACCGAGGAGCCGGTAGGAAGTGACAACCTCGAGCTGCACCTCGCGGTCGGCGCCCGACTCGGCGAGGATGCTCTCGAAGTGGTCGGTGGCGCGGCGCAGCAGATCGCGGCAGACCGTCTCCGCATGCGGCACGTTGGCGAGCAGCTCGCTGCCCACCTGTCCGAGGAACTCGATCACCGCCTGCCGCGCCCGGCGCGCGCTGCGCAGCGACGATTCGTGCGCCGCTTTCTCGGCGAGCAGCTCCTCGTCGAGCTGTTGTTTCGACAGCGCGAGCGCACGGACCGTTTGCTCGAGCTCCCCGTACGCGCGGGTCACCTCTGCGCCCCAGCGATGCTCCTGCACCGCCCAGATCGTCGGTCCGCCCACCGCGAGCAATCCGCCGAGCAGCGTGCCGACCGCGACCGCCGGTCGCCGTCGCGCGAAGCGACGAAGGCGCAGCAGTGTCGACGCGCGCCGCGCCGCGATCGGCTCGAAGTCGAGCACGCGCTTCAAGTCGCGCGCGAAGTCGGCTGCCGTCGCGTAGCGGCGCGCCGGGTCGCGCTCCATCGCTGTGAGGCAGACGGTCTCCGCGTCCCAACCGAGCGCGCGGTTCAGCGCGCGCGGCGAGCGGTGGCGGCCTTCGAGAATGCGGCGCCGCGTCTCTTCGGGCGCGTCGTCGCCGTACGCGGGCTCCAGTGTGAGCAGCTCGAAGAGGACGGCGCCGAGCGCGTAGACGTCGCTCTGCGCCGTGACGGCGGCGACGCCGTGCTCGAGCTGTTCCGGCGACGTGTAGGGCAGCGAGCCGAGCTGGGAGCTCGAACGCGTGATGCGCGTGGTGCCCTCCGTGCTCGCGAGTCCGAAGTCGACGATCCGCACGCGGCCGTCGCGCGTGAGCATCAGGTTGCTCGGCTTGATGTCGCGATGGACGACGCCGCGCTCGTGCGCGTGCTCCAGCGCGAGCGCCGCCTGCCGAACGAGCCGCACGCAGGCTGCAATCCAGCCGCCGGCGGTCAGCTCGTGGAGGCTCTCGCTCTTCGATTCGGCGACGCCGAGCGCGACGGCGAGATCAGGGCCGGCCAAGCGCGCCGCGTCGCGATGCGGAAGCGCGCGCAGGAGCCCATCGAGGCTCACGCCGTCGATCCACTCCATCGCGAACCACGGCACCTCCGCGTCGGCGTCGACCGCGTGGACCGGGACGATCCCCGGGTGGTTCAGCTTCGCGACCACCTCGACCTCGCGCCGGAAGCGATCGCGCGAGCTCGGGAAGTAGAGCAGCTCCGGTCGCACGAGCTTCAGCGCGACCTTGCGTTGCAGCGAGAGCTGCTCGGCGAGATAGACGACGCCCATGCCGCCGGCGCCGAGGCGGCGCAGCAGCCGGAAGTCGCCGAGCCGTTCGGGGAACGACTCGTCGGCTACGGCTCCGGGCGCACCGAGCGCTCCGAGTGCACCGGTCGCACCGGTCGCACCGAGGCCGATCAAGCCGACTTGCCGAAGTGCCTCGAAGCGCTCGCGCAGTGCCGCCGCGTCTTCCGGATGGTTGCGGCACGCCCGCTCGAGTGCCTCGACGCCGTCGGCCTCGAACTCGTCGAGCACTCGAGCCATCCGCTCGCGCAGGCGTGCCAGCGTTTCCGGATCGGAAGAGAGATCGGAGGACATCGACTTGGCTCCCGTCCGGTCGACCGCGCGCGGCGGTGGACAGTAGCGACGGGGGTGCGAGCCTTCCTATTATGGATCTCGCATGACGACGAGACGCTCAGGATGTGGCACAAGCTGCACCGGAACGCCGCTCGCCTTCCATCACGCGCTGACGAAGAGGCGAACTCTCACTTCAATCGAGTCTGGAACAGCGATGCGTTACGGGCGAGAGCTTCCAGCTCCACCACCGAGAACTCGCGATCGGTGACCGCCGCTTCCTCTGCAACTTCGACCTCGGGACCATGCGCGGGCCATTCACCGCGCTCACTATGGCGAACGCACTCGTTGAAGAAGCCGAGCGGGTACCAACCGGAGAAGGCGACGGTGGCGTGACTGACCAGGCAGATTGGCACGCCTTTCTCCACGAGTAGCTTGTCGGGCATCGTGGCGTGGCGGCCGCTCAGGCGACGACCTTGTCCCCCACGATCCAAGGCAACAGCCGCGCCATGTTCCTGGCGTCGTCAATCCCGCGGTGGTGCGTGCCAAGCAGCGGGAGCCCCGCGAGGGTCAGTGCGCCTGCCATTCCCATCTTTCGCCTTCCGCCCTGGACTCGTGCGAACTCGGTCTTGAGGTTCATGGAGTCAACAGCGGTGAACGGGTTCGAAATGCGGTGATGCAGGCAGTCCTGTTCGATCTGGTTGCGATCGTAGTTGCCCCAGGAGCAGAACATGAAATCCGGAAACCGGCTGGCCCAGCAGGTGAGACGCTCGAGCGCCTCGGGAAACAGTGGCTGGCCGTCGACGTCCTGCTGCCGGATGCTGGTCAGCTCCGTACAGAATCGCGTGAGCTTCGGATGTCGCACGGGTCGAACGAAGGTCCCGAAATCGTCGACCGATCGCAGCTCGGACACTTGCACCATGACTGCACCGAACTCGATGATCTCCATCTCGAGTCGCGGAACCTGGTGATCATTGGAGCAAGTGGCTTCCACGTCGACGATCAAGTAGTGCTGGTGTTCTCGGGTCACGGCTTTGCGCCCTGTTTCGATGCAACATCGTTCGCTGGTTGGTGCACGCTGCTGGTCATCGAAGTCTACTGCCTTGGGGTCGGTACGTTGGGTTGGTACGTGTGCGGAAAACGTCGGCGTAGGATCCCCGGATCGGTACGACGGATCGGTACGTCGCAGCGCTTCGGCCTGCTCCAGCACCGTCTGTGTCGCCTTTTCCTGCTTGTCGGGTGGGTAGCCGTGCTTTTTCAGGATGCGCTTCACGAGCACCCGAAGCTTGGCGCGCACGTTCTCGCGGACGGTCCAGTCGATGCTCACGTTGGCCTTCACCGATTGCACCAGCTCGCGCTCGATGATCCGGAGCGGCGCGCCGCCGCCTGCCGCAGCTCCTTGGCCATCTCGATCGCGAGGTTTTCTGTGGCATGCCGCGCACTTCGGCGAGGAACTCGTCCGAGAGGATCGCGAGGTCGAGCTTCTTCAGACCGGCCGCGGCGACAATGTCGATCACCTGATCCGACGCGACCGCCTTCGAGACGATCTGCCGGATCGCGTGGTCGAGTTGCTCGTCGGACCAGCTCTCGCCCGCTGTGGAATTGGCGAAAATCGAGCGCACCGCCTGGAAGAAGCCGACCTCATCGCGGATCGCGAGCGCCGCTTCGTGTGGGATCGCGAGTGCGAACGCCTGCGTCAGTGCCGCCACCGCCGCGAGCAGGCGCGGCTTGCCCTCCTTCGCGGTCTTCCCGGTGCCGCCCGCCTCGGTGCAGGTGGCGAGCGCCTGCCGCAGCTCGTCCGCGAGGCCGAGGTAGTCAGACGACGAGCCCGCCCGGCTGGTCGCGAAAGACGCGATTCACGCGCGCGATCGCTTGCATCAGG
>CAYRQC010000644.1:0-5354 GCA_964426265.1 uncultured Phycisphaerales bacterium
CGGATTCTCGACTCGGAGGCGGTTCCACGGATCGCGACCATGTGAGGCTCGTCGCGGACGCCTGGATGGCTCGGAGATGGTGACCGTGTTGAAGTTGAAACGCAGTCCGCCGAGAAGACACCGCCTGTGCTGGAACCTGCCCGGTCCGCCCGGCGACGGGCTCGAGCACGTCTTCGTGGTCTTCGCCCCGACTCGAACCGCGATCCAGAAGGTGTGGTTGCTCGACGCTCCAGCGGAGCCGATCGCTGGATGGAGGACCACGGTGTGGCGAGTCGCGTCGATCCGGGGATTGACGTCGCAGTTGCTGATCGACGTGGACGTGCATGGTGAACCGCCGTCCGTCGCCGGCGTCGTCCTGGTGAACAGCGCGGAACCCGTAGCCGACGTCATCGGTGTGCGCGACGCGGAGGCGATCGCGGACGATCAGCTCGCATCGCTGCTCGAGCGGCGCGCCGCCGAACCGTTCGACGACCATCAGCGGTTCTTCCTGCGTTTCGACGCCTGGACGACGCCCACGGTCCTGACGGCGCTCCGCTCCCCGCAGTTCGTCACGAAGTTGTCAATCAACGCGAGGGAGCTGTTCGTCGATCCAGGCATCCCTGGCAAGTTCGGATTTGCGAGTCCGGACGCGATCGCTTCCGTTGCGAGCGCTCTTGCCTTGAGCGTGATCGAGCGCGGTCAGCGCTTGCTGTTCTGCGAGCGCGCGCTGCCGGAGCTGCCGGGGTTGCCGGACGAGGAGGCGCTGCCCAAGCTCGCGCGGTATTTGACCCGCATCTTTGATCATTGCCCCGCGGGTCCGGGCAGCACGAGTGCGGTGAGCCGCGGGCTCGATGACGCATTTGCGCGGTTCGCGTCGGGAGCGCTGGCGATCATCCCGCGCGGCCAGGTGTCGTCGGCGCAGACATTGCTCAACGCAGAGCCGGACTCGTCGTACTTCTTTTCGCTCGCGGAGTTCGCCCTGCGTGCGACCGAGGAGTGGGAGAAGGGCAGCGACTACTGGCACTCGTTGGCATGTCTGTTCGTCGCGCTCGAGGACCCGTTCATGACGACGTATGGCCCGTGTGCAGGACCGCGGAATCTCGAGGAGCACTACCTGCGACACCAACGGTGGCTGGACCAGGACCACCTCATTCCGCTGCAGAGCATTCGAGACGCGATCGGTTTCTTCCGCGAACGCTTCCAAGGTCCGAAGGCGCACGACGCGCTCACGCTCGTCCACGAGATGAACATCCTGCACGCGCATCGGGATGAGCTGGTCAAGCAGTGGCGCGACTCGCAGCCGCCGGAGTGAGCGGTGAGCTGAAGGCGCAGGCGAGCCCGCCATTGCGGCTTGCCGCCGACCCGCACGCCCGGTGCAAGCGGGTCCGGCGGAGACTCGGCCCGCGCGAGTCATTGACGCGCTGCGCCGCCGTTCGATGATGTCGACCGCCGGTAGTTGCCGATCGCCGACCCGGTCGGCACGTCGGCACGGAGGAATGGTCGATGGCGCAGCGGACCCTGTGCAGTCTGCGGAGCATTGCATGGCTTGCCTTGCTCGGCTTGCTCGCCGCGTCTGCAACGGCGCAGTCGAGCCCGGGTCGCCGCGGCCACGCGCCGAGCGTGAAGATCGAGCTCTCGCCGTCCGATTGGGTCGAGCCGGAGACTGAGCTTGCGATCCGCGTCATCGTCGACGATCCCGACGGCGATCTCGTGACGGCGCGACTCGAGCTGGGACTGCCGGGTCTCTTCATGCGTCCGATCCGTGACGAAGCACCACCGGTGGTGCGCAAGATGACGTGGTTTGCCAACCAATACACCGCCGGGCGTCACCACCTCGCGGTGAAGGCGTGGGACGATTCGCCCGGCAAGCTGCGAACGGTCGCGACCGTGGCGATCGACATCGGCGGCCGGCAGGCCGCGGCGATGAACCTGTTCGACATCGATGGCGACCACGACTACGAGATGGTCGTCTCCGCGCCCGCACTCGCCGTCGCCGGTCAGACCGGAGCCGGCGCTCTCCTCGCTTTCGATGAGCTCGGCGCGACCTCCGGAACCGGATTCTCCACGACGACGTTTCATGCGGCGTCGCCTCAGGCCAACGCCGCGCTCGGCGGCATCCCGGGCGTCTGGCAGGCCGATGTCGATGGCGATGGGCTCTGCGATCTGCTCGCGCCGACGACGACGAGTGGCGGGGGAGAGTGGCACGTCTGGTTCGGGCTGCGAGGCGCGCCGCGCGATCGCCCGGCCGACGCCACGCTGGTGGCCGGGCCGGCCAGCGACCTTGGCGATGCCGCAGTGCGCTTCCACGATGTGACCGGCGACGGGCTCGAAGATGTGATCCTGCTCGCGTCCTACGATTCGACGTCGAAGTCGTATGGCGGGGCGATCCATGTCTTCGCCGGCGGTCCGGGGCTGGTGGGAATCGTGTCCCCGACGGCGACGCTCACCGACTCGAGCCCGCACGCGTTCGACTTCTTTCCGGCTCACGTGGCGTTCGGCGACGTGACCGGAGACGGTTTCGACGACCTCGTCGCGACGGCACCCTATGCCGATGTCGCGAACCGCAAGGACCAGGGCAAGTGTGACCTGTTCGTCGGCGGGCCGGCAATGGTTGGCGCGGTCGCGCCACTCGCCCGCTTGAGCGGCGCAGCGCAGGCCTTCTCGTACCTCGGTGACGTCCAGAAATCGGCGGGGCTCTGGCTGGTCGACTTCGATCACGACGGCCTGCGCGACATCCTGGTCGGATCGACTCGCGCCGGCAGCGGTGGCGCGATCTACTTCTGGAAGGGGCGCGCCGGGATCAGCGGATTGCCGGCCGCCGATGCGACGCTGGCGGTGTCGACGGGGAAGGTCGGTGACTCGCTCGGATACATGCGGTCGGGCGATGGCGTGCAATTCACCGACATCGACGGCGATGGCTATGTCGACCTGCTCGCCGCGACGAGCAACGCGGCCACCCCAACGGGCGGTGGGTCGGGGCTGATCTATGTCTTCAAGGGCGGCACCTCGATCGTGGGCACGATCGATGCCTCGGCGCGGCTCGGCGAGACGATCGCGCAGCCGTCGCGCGAGTTCATCGGAGTCCATTGCGATCACGGCTGGCGGATCGCCGACGTCACGGGGGACCGCCAACCGGACGTCATCGCCGTCGGTACGCACGACGTCGCCGGCGTGGTCGAAGCCGGCGCGGTCTACGTCTTCGCGGGTGGAGCGGGCATCACCGGCTCGGTCGCGCCGCTCGCGACACTCGTCGACTCGGCACCGTCGGCCTACGACCAACTGGGCTACGCCTCGCTCGGCGGCGGATCGGGCAACGGGTTCCAGATCGCGGAAGTGACCGGCGATGGTGCTCCCGACCTCGTCGTTCCGGCGGCCTGGGCGGATGTCGGGGGCGTGGTCAGTGCCGGCAAGCTGCTGGTCTTCGCGTGCGGTCCGGCACTGAGCGGGACGACCTATCCGACCGCGACGCTCGTCGAGCCCGCACCGAGCGCGATCGACCGACTCGCTGGCGGCAGCGAGGCGGGATTCCGGCTCGCCGATGTCACCGGCGACGGCATCGCCGACATCATCGCGCGCGCGCCGCAAGCCGCCGTCGGGAGCGTCGACGTCGGGGCCGTCTTTGTCTTCGAGGGCGGCGCGCCGCTCCAGGGGACGCCCGCGCCGCGCGCCGATCTCTACGGCAGCACGGTCGGCTCCAAGCTCGCGTCGGGGCGCTTCGGCGTCGAGCTCTCCGATTTCAACCACGACGGCGTGCTCGATCTCCTGATCACGGAGCCGCGCGGCTATCGGACCGGCTTCTCTGAACGCGGTGGTGCCTTCCTCGTGTTGGGGGGCGCGAGCCTGTCGTCGCCGATGGTGCCCGTTGCGGTGCTACAACGGCCCGGCGGGGTCAACGGTGACGCCGTGTTCGACTGCGGGACCTATGACACGCTCTGGCTGCACGATCTCGACGGGGACGGAACCGATGACGTGATCGTCCCGTGTCCGGCGGCTGATCGCCGGGTTCCACCGAGCGCAGTCGATTCCGGCGCGCTGCTCTGGTGGCGCGACGGCCGGCCAGCACGGCCCGGGAATTACCTCGAGCTCACCTCACCACAGCCGATCGCGAACAGCCACTTCAGCGCGTGGTGGTGAGCGGCTCGGGGGTGCTTCGCCGCGCTTGACTGCGGTGAAGTGGGTCGACGACTCGGCCATTTCTGAGCTCGGCGATTCCGTCGCCGAAGTCCTGGAGCAGTTTCAAACGCTGCGCCGGACTGAGCTCGAGCATCCAGCGGATCAATGTGAGGTCGGTGCCGTCGGGCCCGTACGTCGGCCGCTCGGGCTCTCAACGAGTCGGCTGGTCGTTCGTCACGCAGTGGATCGCGCCGCCCCAGTACCAGAGTTCGCGCGTGTCGACCACGCGCGTCTCGCGGTCGGGAAACCACCCGGCGATCTTCGCGCGCGCGGCCTCGTCCCAGTCGGCGCGGCCGAATCCGGGAACCAGCACGACGCCGTTCGCGACCAGCCAGTTGACGTAGATCGCGGCCATGTCGACGCCGCGGTAGCGGACCTTGCCGGGGACGTCGAGACGCACGACCTCGAGGCCGGCCGCGCGCAGTGTCTTCGTCGCGTTCCAGTAGATCAGCGCGTCGGGGTCGCGTTCATCGAGATAGTGCGGCACGACCACCGTGTCGGCGTCGATGAAGCGGGCGATGCCGTCGACGTGGCCGCCGGTGACGTCGTCGGCGGGGGCGCCTTCGAGCCAGATCACGTTCGTCACGCCGAAGGCACTGGCGAGCGACGTTTCGAGCTCCTCGCGCGTGAGATCGGGGTTGCGATCGGAGAGGCACGTCCAGCTGGTGATCAGCGTGCCGGCGCCGTTGAACTCGAGCGTGCCGCGCTCGACGATGAGGTCGTTGTGCCCTTCCAGCGTGACGCCGAGCTCCGCGGCGAGCAGCGCCGGGATCGCGTCGTCATTGTGAAAACGCGGCACGAAGCCGCCCCAGCCGTCGAATCCCCAGTCCTGCAACGCGTACTTGCCGGGCACGCCGCGCGCGCGGACCCAGACCGGCCCGTTGTCGCGCATCCAGGCCGAGTCGATCGGGTGGACGTGCAATGTCACGCGATCGAGCGGCACGCCGGCCGCCTCGAGGAAGTGGATCGCCTTCACGCGCTCCGCGTCGTTGTGGACGACCAGGTCGACCGGCTCGAACTCTTGCAGGTTGCGGATGATCTCCGTGAACTCGGTGCGATAGCTGTACTCGATCGGGCGCGGCCACTGCATCCAGGTGCGGTCGTGCTTCTCCCATTCGGCGGGGACGCGACGCTCGACCCGGTCGGTCGTGGTGGTGACGGGCGGCGCTGCATGGAGCGCCCACGAGAGCACTCCGCCGATG
>CAYRQC010000645.1:0-4546 GCA_964426265.1 uncultured Phycisphaerales bacterium
TCGACGTCCTGGCACTCCTCACGGACGAGCAACTGCTCGACCGCACGATGGACGTGGTCGCCCGGCTCGCCATGGTCGCGCTGCGCAATGGAAAGATCACACCCGAGCTCGCCAAGCACATGGCCGCCGTCGTGAGAAAAGTTCACGTCGACCCGCGCGGGCCCGGTGTCGTGTCGGCGCTCGCACAGCTCGCCCGCTATGTTTACGAAGTCAGTGACGAGCCAGCCGACGAGGTGCGACGCCTCCTCACCGCCGCATTCGAGCCCTCCTACCGGAGTTCCGTGATGACCGCCGCCGACCAGCTGCGTACCGAGGGGCGCACCGAGGGCCGAACCGAAGGCCTCATCGAGGGCCTGCTCGTAGCGCGTCGTGAAGCCGTGCTCGAGCTGCTCCAGATTCGTTTCGGGCCGCTCGACTCCGCGACACGGCAGCGCATCGAGGATGCACGCCTCGAACAGCTCATCGAATGGCACCGCCGTGGCGCCGTCGCGAACCACCTCTCGGATGTCTTCGAGTCCTGAGCATCGGACGGCTCGTCATTCGACTCGGTCACGCTCCGCTGCCGCTTTTGGCCTGCCGTTCAGATCCACGAGCACCGCCTCGATCTGCTCGAGCGCGCTTCGAAGGTCATCTGCGATGTCGTCGGCAATGACCCAAGAAATGCTGGTCACGGAAGCGAATTCATGTTTGGACTCGAACACCGCACGCGGGCTGTTCCAGTCGGACGAGGAAGGGAGCGGCGTCTTCACCCCGGCTCCACCACCGCGAGGTGGTCCAGCTCCCGCAGCTCGCCGTCGAGGTCCATGCCGAAGCCGACGATCCAGCCGTCTTCGACCTCGAAGCCCACGTAGTCGAGGGTGAGCGCGACGCGGCGGCGCGCGTGCTTGCTGACCAGCACCGCGGTTCGCACGCGACGCGAGGCCGCTGCGGTGACCAGCGCCAACACCGCTTCGAGCGTCCGCCCCTCGTCGGCAATGTCGTCGACGACGATGACGTCGCGGTCGCGGCAACGCGCCGGCTCGAAGTCTTCCACCTGCACCGGTCGCAGCACCTGCCCGTCGGTCCGACGCGCGCGCACGACGAGCGCCGCGGTCTGCAGGCCGCACGCCGCCACCTCCTGTTGGAGCATCTCCGCGAATCGGCACGCCCCTTCGGCAATCACGATGAAGAGCGGGTCGCCGGCGCCCTCACTCCTGTGATCCGCCGCGATCTCTGCTGCCAGCTCGGCAATGCGCGCGCACACCCGCTCGGCCGAAGCGATGACGCGCAACTCTCGGTTCACGCCGGCCTCACGACGGCTCGTCCCGCCGCCGGAAGGTCCGCGCACCACCGAGCCCGAGCTTCTCCATCCGACTGCGCAAGGTGCTCGGCGGCAGACCGAGCAGCTCGGCGGCGCCGCCCGCGCCGTAGATGCGGCCTTCGGTGCGTGCGAGCGTCTGCGCAATGTGATGGCGCTCGACGGCTTCGAGCGTGCCGGGTGTGCCGAGCGTCGCATCCGCAGGCGGCGACTTGACGCGGTTGTTGTCCGTGCCGCCGCCAGTGTCAGTCGATCCACCCGCCGCCGCAGCTCCTGCTCCCGACCCCGCTCCTCGCGTGAGCAGCAACGAATCCACGTCGATCGTCTCTCCCGCCGCCAGGATCGTCGCGCGTTCCAGCACGTTCAGCAGCTCGCGCACGTTGCCGCGCCACGCGGCCGCTTCGAGCGCGTGCTGCGCCGCCGCGGTCAGCACCATCGGCTTGCGGCCAGTGCGCGCCGCGAGGTCGGCGAGGTGGCGCTCCGCCAGGCCGACGATGTCGTCGCGGCGCTCACGCAGCGGCGGCAGCTCGATCGGGAACGCGGCGAGCCGCCAGTAGAGGTCCTCGCGGAAACGCCGTTGGTCGACCGCCTGCTTGAGGTCGACGTTGGTCGCGGCGATGACGCGCACGTCGACCTTGATGGTGCGATCGCTGCCGACCGGCTCGAAACAGCCGTCCTGCAAGGCACGCAGCAGTTTGGGCTGCAGCTCGAGCGGCAGCTCGCCCACCTCATCGAGGAAGAGCGTGCCGCCGTGCGCAATCTGGAAACGGCCGAGTCGATCGCCACTCGCGCCGCTGAAGGCGCCTTTCACGTGGCCGAAGAGCTCGCTCTCGACCATGCCGGCCGGCAGCGCGGCACAGTTGAGCGTGACGAGCGGCTGCGCGGCGCGCGGCGACCACTCGTGCAGCGCGCGCGCGACGAGCTCCTTGCCGGTGCCGGTCTCGCCGGTCACCAGGACCGGGATCGCGCTCGGCGCGGCGCGGCGCGCGAGCTCGACGACGCGGCGCATCGCGGCACTGCGGCTCGTCTCGAGCCGCGCACTCGCGCTGGTCGGCCCCTCGACCTGCTGGCGCAGCAGCCGGTTGCCCTCTTCGAGCTGCGCGCGCAATCGCGTCAGCACGGCGGTCTGCTCGCCGAAGCTCATCGCCAGCGCGAGCAGCCGTCCGAACACCTCCGCGAGCTCGACGTGGCCCGGTGGATAGCCGCCGCACTCCGTTCGATCGAAGGTCATCGCGCCGAGCGTCACGTCGGCCACCTGCAGCGGCACCACCATGCAGTGGTGGCCGTGCGGCAGGTCGAGCACGCCGTCGTACGGGTCGCCGTCACCGTGGGCGTGATCGTGCTCGGTGAAGGCGATCGCGCGCCGGTTGGTGAGCGCGCGGCGGAGCGCCGGGAAGCTCGACAGCTTCAGCCGGTGGGCGCGCACGCGCTCGCTGTCGAGCGGCCCTTGCGCGACGCGCACTCGCAGCTCGTCGCCGACCAGCTCGAGGATCGCCGCGAGGTCGAAGGGCACGAGCCGCCCGAACGCCGCCAGCGACTCGGCGAGCAGCGCGTTGACCTGATCGACCGTGGTCCCGGCTTCGAGCGCGCGGCCGAGCGCGGTGGCGAGGTCGTCGATCGCCGGAGCGGCGGTGCGCTGCTCGTTGGGCGATCCGCGACCGGTCGCGGATTCGGGAAGGGAAGCGTGAGGGTTCGTGGCACGGGAACGCGGCATGTCGAGGGGTCCTGATCCAGCGGGTGAGTCGTGCGGCGCGGCGAGCGTGGCACCAGCTTTGCACGGTCAGTGGCGGAAGACCACTCCACGCAGCGGGTCGCGACGCGTGCAGTGCGCGCATCCCGCGGCCCACCGGAGAATCCCTCATGCCGTTCCTGCCGTTCCTGTCGATTCTGCCGATTGCGACTACATTCACGTTCTCCCTAGCGCTCACCCCCGCACTCGCCCCAGCACCGGGCCTTACGGAGCCGCCCTCCACACCGCCGCCCGAAGAGCTGCGCCAGCTCATCGAGCGCTTGCAAGCGGAGAAGCCGCTCTTCGCGAAGCAGCACCGAGCGCTGCTCGAAGCGCGTTATGACCTCGCCGATCGACCGTCCACCCCCGCCGTCACGATGACTCACGGCAAGCCGCTTCAATCGGGCGTGCGCGTCAAGCTGCCTTCCGGCACGACGTGGGAGTCGCTCGCGGCGGTGCCGCCCGAGGCGATCCGTGCGCAGAAGCTCTGGCCCGAAGGCTTCTTCCCGCTGCCTCACCCGAATCACGCGCTCGGCGGCATGGTCTTCCCGCAGGTCGTGATCGACGAGGTGAAGCGGCAGACCGATCGCGATCTCGCCCGCTTCGATCTCGACTTCGACCTTCCTCAACACCTCCTGCCCGAGTCCGCTCCCGCGATCTTCCTCACTACGCGGCCCGACCTTGGCGACGTCTCGAAAGGCCAGGTCGTCACGATCGCCAACTACTACGACCTCTTCCACGACGTGCTGAATCCCAAGCAGCTCGAAGGGCTCCGGTTGCTCGTCACACCGTTTCCGCAGGCACAGTTCAACGCGACCCACGATCGGCGGAGCCTGAAGCCGAGCCTCGGCGTGAGCTGCTTCGACTGCCACGTGAACGGCCACACCTCGGCCGCCACGCATACGGTCGGTGACATCCGACCCGACGACTTCCGCCACCGCATCGACACGCCGACGCTGCGCGGCGTCAACATCCAGCGCCTCTTCGGCTCGCAGCGGGCGCTGAAGACGGTCGAGGACTTCACCGAGTTCGAGCAGCGCGCCGCCTACTTCGACGGCGATCCCGAGCAGGCGACGCGCAAGGGCGTGAACGTCCTCGAGCGCGGCAGCCAGGTCCACTTCATGGGCGAGTTCCAGGCGCTCCTCGACTTCCCGCCGGCGCCCAAGCTCGACTGGGATGGCAAGCTCGATCCGGCGCTCGCGAGCGCCGAAGAGCTGCGCGGCCAGGAGCTCTTCTTCGGGAAGGCGCGTTGCGCCGAGTGCCACCCCGCCCCGTACTACACCGACAACTCGATGCATAACCTGCGCGTTGAGCGGTTCTACAAGCCACAGCGCATCAACGGCATGGTCGCCACCATCCAGGGGCCGATCAAGACGTTCACGCTGCGCGGCATCAAGGACTCTCCTCCCTACCTGCACGACGACCGGCTGCTCACGCTGGACGATACCGTGGAGTTTTTCAACCTCGTCCTGTCCCTGAGGCTGGCCGATCAGGAGAAGAAGGACCTGGTGGCTTTCCTC
>CAYRQC010000646.1:0-9760 GCA_964426265.1 uncultured Phycisphaerales bacterium
GCTGGCGCTCGCCACCAACTTCACGCCCGACATCGTCGCGGCGCTCGCGGCCGATCCGACCTACGGCGAGCTCTTCGAGACGGCGTTCGGCGACACTGCGATCACCTCCGAGCGGATCGCCTTCGCGATCGCGACCTACGAGCGATCACTCGTCCCCGACGACACTCCGTGGGATCGCTTCAACCAAGGCAACAGCACGGCACTCACCCCACGGCAGCAGTCGGGGCTGACCCTCTTCACGGGGAAGGCGAAGTGCGCGACTTGCCACACCACCGGGCTCTTCACCGACGGCTCGTTCCGCAACATCGGCTTGCGCGATCCGGCGACTGATCCGGGCCGCCAGACGGTGACCGGTGACGTGAACGACCGCGGCAAGTTCAAGACGCCGAGCTTGCGCAACGTCGGACGGCGCGTTCGCGTGATGCACACCGGCGAGTTCATCGACCTGAACCAGGTGGTCGGTTTCTACAACGGCGGCGGCACGTTCGCTGACAACCGCGACCCGGCGATCGTTCCGCTCAACCTCACGCGGCGCGAGCGCGATGACCTGGCCGACTTCGTCGCCAACGGCCTCACCGACGCCCGTGTCGCCAACGCCACCGCGCCGTTCGACCGCCCGACGCTGCGCAGCGAACCGTTCACCAACAACCCCCGGGTCTACGGTCGCGGCACGCGCGGGACCGGTGGCTTCGAGCCGCTGGTGCTGGCGCCCACGCCTCCCAACGTCGGCAACTGGGACTTCAAGTTCGGAGTCTTCAACGCCCTCGGCGGTACGACCACCTTCGGGATCCTCTCGTTCGACGACGTCCCGCCCGGGACCTTCTGGAGCGGGATCCCGGTCAACATCGACTTCGCGCAGCTCATCGACGTCTACGCGGCAACCACGGGTGGCGCCGGTCCGGGTGCCGGCTATGCAAGCTTCGTGGCGAGCCTTCCCGATGATCCGACGCTGCTCGGCGTCCGCTTCTACTCGCAGTGGTTCGTGCTCGACCACGGTGCGAGCAGCGGCATCGCGACCAGCGCCGGTGTGGAGTTCACGATCTTCTGACGGCCTGCTTGGTGGCTCGCCTGCCGGTTCCGTTGACCGCCGACCAAGCGATCTGGATCCCCCCTTCACGGCCGGCTGCGGCGCGGTGGCTCTGCCCCGCGCCGTGGCCGGCCGCGTTCGTCCACGGTCCCGACCATCGCACTCCCGGGTAGTCTCCTGCGCCACTTTCGAGTCTCGTGCCGCACGCAGGAGCAGTCATGAATCGGTTTGGCGCCGCCCTCTCGACCCACGCGGAGCTCGAGGAGGCGATCGAGCAGGTCTGTGAGGAAGCGGTCCGTCCGCTTGCGGGAGCGCGTCCGAGCCTGGCGGTGCTCTTCGTCTCGCTCGACCACGAGAGCGGCTTCCCGAGCCTCGCGCGGTCGATCCGCGCCAACGTCGGCGCCGACTGTCTCATCGGGTGCAGCGGCGGCAGCGTGGTCGGCGGCGGCCGCGAGGTCGAGCAGGGGCCCTGCCTCTCGCTCTGGCTCGCGAGCTTTCCGGAAGGGGAGGTCGAGGGGTTCCAGCTCGACGTCGAGCCGGAAGGCGACACGCTCCATCTGCGTGGCTTTCCCGGTCTCGAGTCGGCCGCGGGCGAGCAGGGGCCGCGCTCCGTGATGCTGCTCGGCGACCCCTATTCGTTCCCTGCCGACCTCTTCCTGCAACAGTTGAACGAGGGTGCCCCCGGCATCCAGGTGATCGGCGGCATGGCGAGCGGCGGCTCGGGCCCCGGCACCAACGCACTCTTCATGGACGACGAGTGCATCCCGGCGGGCGCGGTGGGGGCGATCCTGCACGGCATTCCGGTGCGCCATGTCGTCTCGCAGGGCTGCCGGCCGGTCGGCCGCACTTTCGTCATCACGCGCTCGCACGAGAACCGGATCGACGAGCTCGCCGACAAGCCGCCCTACGAACAGTTGAAGAAGGTCTTCGAGGAGGCCGACGCCGAAGAGAAGGCGCTGCTGCAGCGGGCGACCCGCGCCGGCGGCCTCCACATCGGGCAGGTGATCGACGAGCTGCAGAGCACGCCCAAGCGCGGCGATTTCCTGGTGCGCAACGTGATGCGCGTCGATGCCAAGAGCGGCGCGATGCAGATCGGCGATCAGGCACGGCGCGGCCGCTCGGTGCGCTTCCACGTGCGCGACGCGGCATCGGCCGATGAGGATCTCCGGCAGTTGCTCACGACCGCGCGCGCCGCCGGCGCTCCGGGCGGGGCGCTGCTCTTCACCTGCAACGGTCGCGGCACCCACTTCTTCGACGTGCCCGATCACGACGCCGCCTCGGTCCAGCAGCACGCGGGCCCGCTGCCGGCGGCCGGCTTCTTCGCGGCCGGCGAGATCGGTCCGGTCGGCGGCAAGAACTTCCTGCACGGCTTCACCGCGTCGATCGCCCTGTTTGACGGCCAGTGATGACGGTGCGAAGCCGCAATGATCGGCGCCGATCGCGACGATGTGCACGCTGACCGTGCTTTCGCAGCCCGGCGGCTACCTGCTCGCGATGACCCGCGACGAGCGCGTCACGCGTGGCGCCGCGCTGCCGGCGCGGATCGACACGGTGGGCGGCGGCCGGTTCGTCGCGCCGCGCGACGCCGACGCCGGCGGGACGTGGATTGCGCTGGACGAGCGGGGGCGGACGGTCTGCATGCTGAACGGCGATCGCGTCGCGGCAGGGTACGACGAGTCGACGGCGCTGGCGGAGTTCGCCGCGTCCGCGGTGTCCGCCGTCTTCCAGAGCCGCGGGCAGCTGCTGCTCGATCTGCTTCCGCTGGCAGATGGCGCGGCGATCGACGAGCAGCTGACGCGGCGGCTGGCCGGGCAGAAGCTCTGTGTCCGGCCGTTTCAGTTGGTGGCGGTCGAGTGGGGGGCCGGTGGCGCCGCGATCACGCACTGGCAGTTCGACGGCCGGCGGCTGGAGCGTGACGACGCGTGCGCCCCGTGGATCGTCACCTCGAACGGCTTCGATCCGGCGGGTGTGGCGCGCAGCCGGACCCGACGCTTCCAGCAGTGGCTGGAGGGTTTTCCGGAGCCGCAACGCCCGTCCGGCGCCTTGCTCCTGGAGCTGCACCGGAGCCACGAGGGCGCGCCGAACGCCGCCGCCCCAGCGTCGTTTTGCCTGCACCGACCTGAGGTCAGGAGTGTGAGCTTGACGCTCGTGGACGTGACCGCCGATGCTGTTCGGATGCCCGGGGTTGCGAGGATGCCTGAGGTTCACGGGATGCCCGAGGTGCTTCGGATGACCGAGCATCCGGGTCAACCCTGTGGTCGGGAGCCTTCGCGAGAGGTGAGACTGGCATGAACTTGATTCTCGTGGACACCCGCAGCGGCCGGCGGCGGTCGTTCGAGGTTGGCGACCAGCCGCTGGTGATCGGCAGCGGCGTCGACTGCGACATCGTGCTGCCGGCGGGCGATGTTGCCGAGCACGCCTGCTCCGCGGTGCGGGGCGACGGCGGCCTGGTCATCGAAGGGATCGGCAAGGAGAAGTTCCAACTGAACGATCGTTCGGAGCGGGCGGCGATCCTGCGCGCGGGCGATGTCATTCGCGTGGGGGCCTTCCAACTCGTGGTGGCACAAGCCACTGCGGCAGCACCTCCACCACCGCCGCCGCCCGATGCCGATCGCGCGGCCGCGTCGTCGCGCCGCGGAGCCATTCCACGAGTCGAGCCACGCGCGGCCGAGGCGTTCGCCGACGAGCAGTCCGAGGAGACCGGTGCGGAGGCGGCCGAGCGCGAGCGGATCTCGGATGTGCGCGCCACCATGTACGAGCGTCGCGCCGGCAAGCGGCGGCAGGAGGCGTGGATCGGGAGCCTGCTCCTGGTGGCCTTGGTGCTGGGCGGAACGTTTGCCTACCGCCATTGGACTTTCGGTCGGATGGACGATCGCGAACGAGCGGAAGGTGGTGATCGCGCGCACTCGACGACGACGTCGGACGGCGCGACCGGCGCGCGCGAGACGGCGGACGGCAGCGGTGCTCGCAACCCCGACGACGCGACCTCCCTCGCTCCCGATCCCGCGGACGAAGAGGGCGCGCCGAAGCGTGATGAACGCAGTTGGCGCAAGCCGACCAGCAGCGCCGACATCGATGCCACGCTCCAGAAGGTCGAGAAGCTGCTCGGCTACGAGGAATACGCGCGCTGCCGTTGGCTGCTCTACCAGCTCACGCCGGCCACCGAACCCGACCGGGCGCGCGTCGCCCAGCGGCGAGCCGAGGTCAACATCGCCGCGAAGAAAGGCGGTGACGACTACCTCGCCTTCGTCGACGAGCTGACCGGCAAAAACGTCGTGGCGGCGCTCGCGGCTTGCGAAGAAGAGGCGATCGAGAAGTTCCGCGGGCTCGCGGCCTGGTACCAGTTGCTCGCGAAGGCTGACGAGATCGAGCTGCTGGTCGACGAGCGCGTGCCGGCCGATCGCCGCCCGACGAAGAAGCGCAAGCACGCGCGCAAGATGCCGGACGACATCGAGTCGCGGCCGCCACCGCCTGCCAACGTCTCCGTCTCGGAAGAGCTGATGGTCGACGCGCCCTCCTCGCCTTCGAACGCGCAGCGCGGGCCGCGCGACGTGCCGCGCGCGCCGCGGCAGCCGGACCGCGAGGGGTCGAAGCCCAAGACGCCACGCGATCCGACGGCTGCCACCGAAACCGACAAGCCGTCCGATCCGGCGACGCCGCCGACCGCCGCGGAGCTCGCGGCGCGCGCGCCGGTGATGAAGGCGCTCGAGGAGCTGGCCGCCGCCCCGAAGCTCCCCGCGTTCGAGCAGAAGCTGAAGGGGCTCGGCGACGCGGTGCGCTCGGCGGAGAAGGCGGCGCTCCCGCCGCTGCTCGAGCGGTGCGAGGCGCTCGCGGTGGCGCTCGACCAGGCGCCGGAGAAGGCGGCGCTCGCCGAGCTGCGCAAGAAGCTCGAAGAGCTCAAGGCAGCGCGCGACGCGGCGCTCGCGTTCATCTTCGACGAGCAGCACTACTTCATGCTCGATCCCAAGGCGTCGGGCGACATCTCGCGCGGGCCCGAGCTGGTGGCGGCGCAGAAGCAGGCGGATCGGCTGATCGACGCCGTACGCGACTGCTGGGGCAGCGAGCAGGGCAGCGCGCCGCCGCCGATCATCACGTTGTCCGAGGGCTATGTGCGGCTCGTGCGCGAGGCGCAGACGATCGATGCCCTGCTCCAGGAGCAGAAGGCGAAGCTCCCGGAACGGACCGAGCTGCTCGCGACGCGCCTGCTTCCGACCGAGACCAACCGGCTGACGATCCGCAACTACGCGCTCACCGATGCCGATCGCGTGCGGATCGACGATGACGTCGTCGTGAAGGACCAGAACCAGCGGGTGCGAGTCGAGAACTCCGGCGATCTCGAGCTGCTGAACGTGGTGAACAAGTATCGCGAGATGCTCGGCCGCCGGCAGCTCACGTGGGACGCGAACCTCGCCAGTGCCGCGCGCGGCAACGCGATCGGTCTGGCCAAGATGGTGCCGAAGGGTGCGAAGGACAGCGATCCGCAGCCGGCTCCCGATGGGTGCGCCAGTGCCGGCAAGGGCGAAGCCGGCAGCAACTACCTGCGCGGCCGCTTCTCCCCGCGCCAGGCCTTCCAGAAGTGGTGCACGATGGCGATCGCCCACCGCAACCTTCTCGAGCTCGAGCACCGCGCGATGGGCGCCGGCCAAGACGAGAAGTACTGGGTGCAGCGCTTTTCGCGACTGCCAGCGGCCGCGCCGGCGGGGAAGTGAGCCGGCGTCGCGTGCGCGGCGGTGGCTCGTTGGAATCGGTGGGGCTACACTTCCTCGGCACGCCCTCCCGATGCCCTACTCTCATCACGTCTTCATCAGCTATCAGCGCGCGCCGACCATCGCATTTTGGGTCGAGCGCTATTTCGTTCCGTGCTTCGAGGAGTGGTTGAAGCAAAAGGCCGGCGCGACGGCGAAGGTCTACTTGGACGTCGCCGAGCTGAAGACCGGCGACAAATGGCGAGAGCGGCTCGGCACTGCGCTGTTGCAGTCGTGCGTCCTGGTGCCGATCCTCTCGCCGAGCTACTTCGAGTCGCGCTACTGCTGGGCCGAGCTGCTCACGTTCCAGGCGCGTGAGGAGCTGCTTCCAAGAGGCCGATCCGAGCTGGTGGTCCCGGCGCTGGCGTGTCGGGGAGACAACATCCCGAGGAGCGTGCTCGATTCGCAGTACCTCGACTTCAGCCGGTATGTCACCAAGAGCGACTCGTTCGAGACCTGGGCGGCCTACAAGGACTTCGAGGAGCTGATCCAGAAGCTCGCGGGACACGTCGTGGACAAGCTCCGGAAGGCGCCACCGCATTCCGACGCGTGGCCGGTGGTCGACCCCGAGGATCCGCAAGTGCTGAATCGGGCGCGGGAGTGCGCCGCAGCCCTCGGCATTCCGTTGCTCGCGGCCTGACTAGCCATGCCGGAACCGACGAGCGAACCGGAGCAGCGACCACCGCGGATCGGCACGTCCGCAGTCCAGGCCCCGAGCATCGTCTACACGTTCTATTCCTACAAGGGTGGTGTCGGCCGCTCGATGGCGGTCGCCAACGTCGCGGCACTGCTCGCGCGTCGGGGACACTCGGTGCTGATCGTCGACTGGGATCTCGAGGCGCCGGGGCTCGAGCGCTATTTCACCGAGGCGCTGCACCTCGGACGCGAGTTGCGGGCGAGCAAGCCCGGGATGGTCGACCTGATCGTGGCACACCGCGACGGCCGGCCGATCGATTGGAAGGAATGCGTCCACTCCCTCCCGCTGCCATCGGCGCCAAGGCCGGTCGCCCTGATCACCGCGGGACGCGACACGCCGGACTACGTGCGGCACGTCCAAGGTCTCGACTGGCGTTCGCTGTTCGCCGAGCATCGCCTCGGCCACTACCTCGAGCAGATGCGCCAGGAATGGTTGCGCGAGTACGAGTACGTCCTGGTCGACAGCCGTACCGGCATCAGCGACATCGGCGGCATCTGCACGATCCTCCTGCCCGACGTGCTGGTGCTGATGTTCACGTCGAACCGGCAGAGTGTGGAGGGGATCGCCGACGTCGTGCGGCGCGCGCGTGCCGGCCAGGAGAAGATGGCGATCGACCGGCCGCGGCTCTTCGCGGTTCCGGTGCCGGCGCGGGACGAGCGCAACTCGGCCTCCCATCGCGGTCCCGAGGCACAGGAGTGGATCGATCTCTACACGCAGACGTTCGGACCGCTCTTCCGCGAATGGCTGCCGGAGCACGTGACCGAACGCGACGCCCTCAGCAAGCTCTACATCCCGTACATCGCCAACTGGAGCTTCGGCGAGCGGCTCCCGGTCATCGAGGAACAGCGCGCCGACGATCCCGCGAGCATCAGCGCCGCCTATGGTCGCCTCGCGACGCTGCTCGAAGCCCATCTCGATTGGAAGGCGCTCGATCGGGGGATCGAGGCGCACGAGGTCGACCAGGTCCGGGCGCGGAGCATCGAGCTCGAACAGTCGATTCGTCGAGTCTCGCGCTCGAAGCGGCTCTACGTGGTCGGTGCCGTCGCCCTCGTCTTGATCGTCAGCCTGCTCGCGGTCTTCAACGAGAACCGGAACGATCGGCTGGCGCAGGTCGCGCGCGCCGAGTCGATCCTCGCCGCCGCGTCCGCGGCGGCCAGTCCGCTGACCGCCCACTTGCTCGTCGGCGAGCTGGCCGGCCTCCCCGAGCCGCCGGACGGATCGACGCGCGCGCGACGCGCGCTCCTGTCGAACCCTCCCGTCTGCGTCGTCTCCCAGCCCACCTTCGCGGCGCCGATCCTTCGCCTGCGCTTGTCCCATGACGGGCGGTATGTCGCGGCGATCTACGCCGATGGGCGTGCATCCGTGTGGCGGACCGATGGGAGGGGCGACGCGCAATCGCTGCCGTTCGATACCGATCTCTATGTCGACGTCGACATGGTCTCCTTCCCGGAGGACGTGTGTGCCCTGGTCGAGCGTCCGGATCGCGCGCTCGAAGCGTTGCAGAGGATCCCGGCGTCGGCGCAGCCGGTCGCGTTCGCGAGTAGTCGCGCACCGGATCGCGGCGACCGCGTGATCGGCGCGCGGCCGCTCGTGCAGATTCCGGGGTTCAACGTGTTCCTGGGGCAGGGCGAGTCGTCATCGATGATCCTGAGCGTGGTGATCGCGGACAAGGCGTTTCACGGACCGGCCCCGTTTGCGCTGCTGCGCTCGACGATCCTGAGCAGCGACGGTGCCCGCGCCGTCGACCGAGACGCGGATGGCTGGTATGCCGATTCGCTCCTTCTGGCCGAGGACGGTGGCGTGGAGGTCCAGCGCGGGAAGTCGTTCGACCTCGGGTATGCGCGCTGCCTCGCCGTGGCGCCGTCGACGGCTCCCTACCGCCTGGTGGTGACGAGACCAGACGAGGCATCCATTGAACTCGTCGGGATCGAAGATCGCGCGGTGATCGCACGCACGACCGTGGACGAGCCGAATGAGGGGATCGAGCTCACGTCCGACTTCGTGCTCGCGCTGAACTCATCCGAACAGGCCGGGAGCGTGCCCCAAGTGCGGAGAGACGAGCAGCAGCAAGGGCGGCCCGATGACGCCCCAGCGCAACCCCCGTGGGAGAGCCACGTCCGCACTCGTATCTGGCCGGCCGATGGTCCATGGCCGGCGCGCACCAGTCGCGCCGCGAGTCTGCATCAAGCTTGGCCGTGGCTGGCGGTCCATCACGTGAGCGCGGACGGCAAGTGGCTCGCGACCGCCAGCGCGGACGGGACGATCTGGGTTTGGCCGATCGGACCGGCGGCGGCCCTCGAATCGATGACTTGGAGTGAGCTCTCGAAGTTCGCGCTCACCAGCACCACTGCATGTCTCTCCGTCGAGGATCGCATGCGATTGCTGGCCGAGACCTTCGAGGATGCTCGGGGACGCTACGAGGACTGCGAACGCGCGCACGAACGCACTCCGCGTGCGACGGCTCCACCTGCGGCCGCGAAGTAGTCACTGCCACGGAGCTCGCCAACGACCGCGGCCGGTGTGCGTCCATCGAGGCGGCGACCCGCTCGCAGCGGGCTTCGACCCGTCCACGGAGGGATTGGACTACGGCTCTGCCGCCGCAGGGCGTCGCGCGCTGCTGAACCAATAGACCGGCACTCCGGCCGCCAGGATCGCGAGGCCGATCAGGGCGTTGCTCCGGTTCTCCGGCGTGAGGAGCGTGAGGACGTCGACCGCCAGCACGACGGCGGCGAAGAGGAGCGGCGTCCACGGGACGAGCGGGCAGCGGAACGGCCGCGGCGCGGCGGGTCGCCGCTTGCGCAGCACGACGACGCCGAGCGCCGTCAACGCATAGAAGAGCAGCGACACGAAGACGACGTAGTCGGTGATGTCGCGGAAGGTCTTCAGCACGATCATCAGCAGCGCGGCCCACGCGGCCTGCGACCAGATCGCCACGTGCGGCGTGCGGAAACGCGGGTGGATCGCCATCAGCGGCGCGAGCACGAGGCGATCCTTCGCCATCGCATAGAAGGCGCGCGGCGTCGAGAGGAAGTTCGGGTTGGCGGCGCCGAAGACCGAGAGGCAGAGGAGCAGCGGCAGCGCGCTCGCCGCGGTGGGACCGAAGGCGCGTTCGAGTGCGAGCCGCGGCACGTCGATCGCCGCCGCGAGCCCCCTCATCTCCGACTGCGGCACGAGGGCGAGGTAGGCCGCGTTCACGGTCACGTAGAGCACCACCAGGATCGAGAGCCCGAGCACGAGGCCGCGCACCAACGTCTTCTCGGGGTTCTTCATCTCCGCGGCGTTGAAGGGCAG
>CAYRQC010000647.1:0-10559 GCA_964426265.1 uncultured Phycisphaerales bacterium
CGAAGTAGACCGCGTCGGCGCCATTCTCGACGGCCGCGCGCAGGCACTCGAGATCGCCGGCGGGCGCTAGGATCTCCGGGTGCTGCGCGGGGCTCAGGTGATCGACCGACATGGTGGGATGAGCTGACCCGGTGGGATGAACGGACACGGTTCCGACACGCTCCGGCGCGCAGAGTAACCCGGTCATTCGCTCCGCGGAGCCGCGCGCGGGCCGTCGGATGCCGTCGAGCGACCGGTAGACATGCACGCGAGGAGCACGATGGTGGCCGGCAACGACTCCTACGACCTGATCTGCATCGGGAGCGGCCCGGCCGGTCAGCGCGCCGCGGTCCAGGCGGCGAAGCTGCGCAAACGCGTGCTGGTGATCGAACGGCGGCCGCGGATCGGCGGCGAGTGCCTGGGTTTCGGGACGATCCCGAGCAAGACCTTTCGCGAGGCGGTGCTGTGGTTCAAGAGCCTCGAGCGCGCCGAGCAGCTCGGCTCGCGGGCGGCAAGCGGGAGCCCGACGCTCGAGCCGCTCAAGAACCGCGTCGCCGAGGTGCTCCAGCGCGAAGGGCGGGTGATCGAGGATCAGTTGCGCCGCAACAACGTCGAGATCGCGCGCGGCGTCGCGGCGTTCGCCGACCCGCACACGATCGTCGTGCGCGGCGAGAACGGCGAGCGCCGCGTCACGGCCGACTTCGTCCTCATCGCGGTGGGGACGCGCCCGTCCGACCCACCGACCCTGGCCACCGATGGCGCGACGATCGTCGACAGCGACCAGGTCCTCGCGATCCCCGAGATGCCGCGCTCGATGACCATCGTCGGCGGCGGCGTGATCGGGATGGAGTACGCGTCGATGCTCGCGGCGCTGAACGTCAAGGTGACCGTGGTCGAGAAGCGCGACCGGCCGCTCGAGTTCCTCGATCGCGAGATCGTCGACGAGTTCATGCACCAGCTCCGCGACCACGGCGTCACCTTCCGGCTCGGGGAGTCGGTCGAGTCGGTCCACGTCGAAGGCACGCCGCCCCACTCCGTGATCACGCTCGAATCGGGCAAGCGGATCGTCGCCGACGTCGCCTTCTTCTCGACCGGCCGCGTCGGCGCCACCAAGAACCTCGGCCTCGAGGGTCTCGGGATCGAGAGCGACCCGCGCGGGCGGCTCATCGTCAACGATCACTTCCAGACCAAGCTGCCACACATCTACGCGGCCGGCGACGTGATCGGCCAGCCGGCGCTCGCGGCGACGTCGATGGAGCAGGGACGTCTCGCCGCCTGCCACGCCTTCGGTCTGACGCGCGAGTCGATGAGCCCGAACTACCCGATCGGCATCTACGCGATCCCCGAGATCTCGATGGTCGGCCGCACCGAGCAGGAGCTGACCACGGCGAAGGTGCCCTATGAAGTCGGCATTGCGCGCTACCGCGACACGGCGCGCGGCCAGATCCTGGGCGACGATTCGGGCTTCTTCAAGATGCTCTTCCATCGCGAGACGCGCGCGCTGCTCGGCTGCCATTGCCTCGGCACCAGCGCGACCGAGCTGATCCACGTCGGCCAGGCGGTGCTCACGCTGAACGGCGGCCTCGACTACTTCCTGAAGAGCGTCTTCAACTATCCGACGCTCGCCGAGTGCTACAAGGTCGCCGCGCTCAACTGCGCGAACAAGCTGGCGGAGTGACGTGGCGGAGTGAGAGAGCGAGACTCGCGCCGGACATGATGACGCCGGAAAGTGGTGACCTCCCGCGTGCGGCCCGTCGCCGCTCGCTCGCGCTGGCGGTGCCGGAAGGCGTCCTATACGCCGGGATGGTCGGGTTCGCCGAGCAGTGGTTCGTGGTCGACGCCATCCGGCTCGGCGCTTCGGCCTTCGAGCAGGCGCTGGTCGTCGGCGTGCCACTCTTCGTCGGCGCACTGGGGCCGCTGCTGGTGCTGCGTTGGCTGTGGCATGGCGTCTCGCGACGCAAGCTGGCGGTCGGCTTCGTGGCGGCGCAGGCACTCACGCTGCTCGCGATCGCGCTGCTCGACGTGCTCGGCATGCAGACGGCGCGGCTGCTGGTGATCGGCGCGAGCCTCTACCAGGTCTGCGGGCAGGGCAGCTCGCCGGCCTGGGCGTCGTGGTACGCCGACCTCGTGCCGGAGCGGATGCGCGGCAACTACTTCGCGCGCCGCACGAAGGCGGTGCAGTATGCGATCTGCCTCGCGATGGTCGCCGCAGGATTGCTGCTGCAAGGTCTCGAGCCGCGACTCTGCTTTGGCGCGGAGACGCATGCGTGGTGGACGGCAGTGGCGGCGCCGGGCCGCGGCTTCGCGCTGATCTTCGCGCTCGCCGGGCTGTCGCGCTTCGCGTCGGCACTGCTGCTGGTGCTCTCGCCGGAGCCGGCCTTCTCCGGCATCGCGACCACCGCCAAGGTCTTCCAGTTCCTGAAGACGACGCGCGGCAGCAACGCGTGGCGGCTGGTCGCCGGCAGTGCCGGCTTCTATCTCACCGTCTATCTCGCGAGCCCCTTCTTCGTGCCCTTCATGGCCAAGGAGCTCGGCTTCTCCTACCTGACGTTGATGACGGCGCTCGCGCTGCAGATCGCGCTGAAGGCGGCGCTCCAGCGGCGGATCGGCGAGGCGATCGATCGCCACGGTGCGCGCGCGGTCTGGCTGCTCGCCGTGCTGATGTGTGCGATCGTGCCGCTGCCGTTCGTGTGGGCGCACGGTTGGCCGTGGGTGATGACGTCGCAGCTCTTCTCCGGCATCGCGTGGGGCAGCTTCGAGATCGCCGTCTTCGTGCTGCTCCTGCAGACGACCTTTCGCACCACACGGCCGCACGCCGTCGCCGCGCAGAGCTTCTCGAACGGCCTCGGGCAGGTTTGCGGCAGCCTGCTCGGTGGCGCCTTCCTCGCGGCGAGTGGGGACAGCTACCGCGTGCTCTTCGCGGTGAGCCTGGCGCTGCGGGTCATCGTCGCGGTCCTGCTGCCGCGCCTGAT
This sequence comes from uncultured Phycisphaerales bacterium, assembly GCA_964426265.1. GTDB lineage: Bacteria > Planctomycetota > B15-G4 > B15-G4 > SIAN01 > SIAN01. Next base: position 2,952 of record CAYRQC010000647.1, read on the forward strand.
CCGTCCGCGCCGCGATCGCGACGAGTCCGGTGCGAAGGCGCTGCTCTGGCGGGTCGTCGGGCTTGCACCAGAAGGTGGGGTGACGCGCGAAGTCGAGCTGCCAAGGCCGAGGCCTCGGCGGTGAGAGGAATCGAGCGGCGTTCAGCCTCAATGAGCGGAGCTTGGTTGGCGGGGCGAAAGAAAGCGACGATTGCGGCGTTGCAGGAGACGCCGAAACACTGCCTGCCGATCGAGATCGTGACATGTCGAGGCGGTGTGATCGGTGGGCTGCTCGGTGTCGGATCGCTCGGCAGGCAAGCGGTCGGGCAGGAGCGGCCGCGCTGAGAGGCGCCGGCAAGGTGCCTTGGGACCGGCGCACCGCGGTCAGCAGCGGGAGCAGTCGCTCACTCGTCCGACAGGACCCAATCGAGATCGAACGTGTCGGCATCGACGGCGCGGCGGAGGTCCGTCACCTTGTGCGCGGCGTCGACGTAGACGAGGTCGTAGGGCCCGCGCGGGAGGCCGCGGGCCTCGAACCAGCCGTCGGAACTGACCGGAACCCGTTCCAAGGGGGCAATCGGGTTGGGTGACGCGACCGACTGCAGACAGGAGAGCCCGACGGCGTCGCCTGCCCCGACCGCAAACACGGAGACCCCGCCGCCCATCCGCCGCGGAGGATCGTCGTCGATCCAAATCCGACCGCTCACGCGATGCTCGCGCTCGAGCGTGATCACGAATGGATCGTCGAGCCGCGTCCCGGCACGGCTCTCGATTCCGCGCACGCGGCCATAGCCGGGCAGGTCGACGTCGACCCGCTCGCTGACGAGCGAGTCGAGCAGACACGCACCGTCCAATCCGGTCCAGAGCACCTCGTTGGCGGACGCGACGCGCGCACCGTCGAGCCGACGACCTTGCTCGTCGACCACCACGATCTCGATCGCGAGTTCGTGCACGACACAGAAGGAGAGCGGATTGTGGCGCTCCTCGGCCGAGGTCGTGAAGCTGACCGCCGACCCGCCGATGCAATGCCGATTCGCGAGTTGGAACTCGCAACTGAATTCGACTTTCGTCCCGATCGGCAGCGCCGACAGTACGACCTGACCATCACCGTCCGACTGGGTCGTCGCCGCGGCGACCGACCCGGCGATGCGTTCGATCGAGCTGCGCCACGCACCGTAGAGGTCGGTGGTGACGCGCGCGCCGGCCACCGGCTCGCCATCGACGTCGAAGACCCTGCCGCGCGCGGACGTCGCCGGCGAGCAGACCAGGCGGCACGGGGCGCTCGCCGCATCGAGGAGATCGCTGAAGTCGAGGAACCCGGGTGCACGCTCCTCGACAAGCGCGAGCAGGGCGGCCTTCGCCGGCCGTCCATCGGCCGTCCGCGTCGCCACCGGGCCAAGCGAGAAGTCGCCGCCGCGGTCGCTCGTCGTCGCCAGATAGAGGACGGAGTCGCCGTGTTCGGAGAAGAGCAGGACCCTCGCGTCGGCGCGCGGATGGCCGGTCACTCCATCGACGACGGTCCCGTGGATCAGCACGCCGTGCGCGATCTCGAGGTCGAGTTCGAGCACGCCGTCACCGTCGCGATCGTCGGGGTTGGCGTGCTCGATGCACCGCGGCGCGAAGCCCTCGGCGGTCACCTCGACGTCGATCCAGAGCTCGTCGTCACCGGTCACCCGGCCAGACGCGAAGTCGGGAACCCACGGAAAGTCGGAGCCCTCGTAGCGTCCGTCGGCGCCGGTGACCGCCGTCCCGTCGAGATCGACATCAGCGAGACCGACTTGCGCGTGCGCACTCCACGCGACCGTCGCTCCCGCGACCGGCACGCCCTGCTCGTCGTGCACACGGCCGCCGAGACGCTCCAGATGCGAGAGCCGGAGCCGGATCGAATCGCCGGCGCGGACACCGCGGCGCACGGCCGTGACGTAGCCGACCGCAGTCGCGGTGATCTCGCCGCGTGGGTCGTCGTGACCTTCGACCGGATCGTCATCGTCGCCAACCGCAATCTCGAACGTCCCGTCGCCACGCGTGGAGGTGGTGCACCCATCGAAGCGGACAGTCGCCTCCCCGATCGGCCAGCCGTGCCGGTCGACGACGACTCCCGCGACCCATCCATCACGGTTCGCTGGCGGCGCGCAGAAGGCGTTCGGAGCGCCCCGCATCCACGCACTGGTATGGCGCTGCGCCTCGACCGGATGCGGCGGCGCGGCACGCGGGGAGGCGTTGGCGGTCGACTCCTCGCGGGGTCGACTCGTCGGCGCGAACGGCGGGCGGCGTGACTCGACCGTTCCCACGACGATCCATGCCGCGGCGCCGATCACCGCGACGAAGAGCATGGAAACGACTCGTCGCCCGTCTCTCTTCACATCCGCTGCCGCCTCTCCGCGAGGATCCTGTACACGGTGTAGTAGCCGGCCTCGGGCGATGGAGACACACTCCTCCACATCGAGTGCCGTGACGCGAAGGCCCGCATGCTTCCTGACAGCACCTCTCTCAGCTAATTTCCCCCGTGCACTGCACATCCCCCCGAGGTCGTGCGCAAACTGCGATTGGGGAATGGATGAGCCAAGAACCCGATGCCGAGCCTCGACTCCGCCAGGAGCTGATCGCGCTGCGCGCTCGCCTCGCGGAGCTGGAGTCGCGATGCAGTCGACTGCGCAGTGACGCGCAGCGCCATCACTGGTTCGTCGATGCCGCCGACGAAGGGCTGTGGGAGCTCGACGCGGAGCAGCACACCGTCTACGTCAACTCGCGGATGGCGAAGATTCTCGGCACGAGCGTCGCAGAGCTGGTCGGCGCCTCGCTGTTCGAGTTCATGGACGAGCACGGAGCTGCCGAGTGTCGAGCCATCCTCGAACGCGGCCGCGATGGCGTGAGCGAGCAGGACGAGCGCGAGCTCGTGCGGCGCGACGGCACGCGCGTCCGCACCCGCATCCGGACGGCGGCGATCCTGGACGGAGCCGGGCGACCGGAAGGCGCGGTGGTGCTCGTCACCGACGTCACCGCGCAGCGAAGTGTCGAGGAAGAGCTGCGTCACCAGAAGGACGACTTCCGTCTGATCTTCGATTCGGCGCCGGCGATGATCTGGTTCAAGGACACCGAGAACCGCATCCTGCGCGTGAACAAGCTGGCGGCGGCCGCGAGCGGGCTCACGGTCGCCGAGATCGAGGGTCGCTCGACCTACGACCTCTTCCCCGCACAAGCTGCGGCCTACCACAAGGACGATCTCGAGGTCATCCGTTCCAACCGGCCCAAGCTCGGCATCATCGAGCCGATCGTCGTGGGCGGCGGCGAGACCCGCTGGATCCACACCGACAAGATCCCGTGCCGCAACGCGCAGGGTGAGGCGATCGGCGTGGTGGTCTTCGCGCTCGACGTCACCGACGCCAAGCGCGCCGAAGCGGAGCGTGAGCAGATGAACGCCCGGCTGCTCCAGACGCAGAAGCTCGAGAGCCTCGGCGTGCTGGCCGGCGGGATCGCCCACGACTTCAACAACCTGCTGGTCGGCATCCTCGGCAACGCCGGGTTGGCATTGATGGACATGCCGCCTGAGTCGCCTGGTCGCAGCTCGATCGAGGGAGTGCGCGACGCCGCCCAACGTGCGGCCGACCTGGCGCGTCAAATGCTCGCCTACTCGGGCCGCGGCAAGTTCGTGGTCGAGCACCTCGACCTCTCGCGCCTGGTCGACGAGATGTCCCACCTGCTGTCGGCCGTGATCTCGAAGAAGGCGGTGCTGAAGCTCAACACGAACGCGCGGTTGCCTGCGATCGAGGGCGACGCCACCCAGCTCCGGCAGGTGATCATGAACCTGATCACCAACGCCTCGGACGCGGTCGCCGAACGCAGCGGGATCATCACCGTGACCACCGGCGTCATGCACGCCGACGCCGAGTACCTGGCGAGCACCTACATCCACGATCACCTGCCCGAAGGCTACTACGTCTTCGTGGAGGTCTCCGACACCGGCTCCGGCATGGACGCGGAGACGATGGCGCGCATGTTCGAGCCCTTCTACACCACCAAGTTCACCGGCCGCGGCCTCGGTCTCTCGGCGTTGCTCGGCATCTTGCGCAGCCACCAAGGCGCGATCCGTGTCTACAGCGAGATCGGTCGCGGCACGACGATCAAGATCCTCCTGCCCGCCGTCCAGACTCCCGCCGAGGCGATCACGACCGAGCGAACCGACCTGCAATCGCGACACGCAGTGTGGCGTGGCGCCGGCACTGTGCTCGTGGTCGACGACGAGGAGATGGTGCGTGCGGTCACGAAGAGCGTGCTCGAGCGCGCCGGCTTCACCGTGCTGACCGCCGCCGACGGCCGCGCCGCGCTCGCCACCTTCCGCGACCATCGCGCCGAGATCGTCGCGATCCTGCTCGACATGACGATGCCCCACTTGAGCGGCGAGGAGACCTATCGCGAGCTCCGCCGCATCGATCCCGACGTCCGTGTGGTGTTGACGAGTGGCTACAGCGAGCAGGACGCGACCGAGCGGTTTGCCGGCCGCGGACTCGCCGGATTCGTGCGCAAACCGAGTACGCCGCAGGAGCTGATCGCGAGCATGCGCGCGGTGTTGGAGGGGTGAGGCGTCGACCGCGCTCGGCGGCGGAATCGCCCATGTCGGCGAGATCATTCGCACCTACTTCGAGAGCTCCCACCGGAACGACGCAACCCTTCGTGACTACCTTGGCCGCTTCAGCAACCGATCCACGTTCAAGAGGCTGGGTTACGTGATCGAATCACTGCGTCTCCCCGCCGAGCAGCTCCTCGAGGAGTGCCTGCAGAAACAGCGTCAGGGACTCGTGAGGCTCGACCCGACGGTCCGAACGCGCGGCACGATCCTCAAGCGCTGGCACCTGCGCGTGAACGTCGACCTGTCGACGATCGCATCACGCCAATGATCACGCGCCTCGAGGGCGCCGCGGGCCATCACTGCCCCGCCGGCGCCACCACCTCCACCTCGAACTGGTTGCCGAAGACCGTGCCGTCGGTGACGACGATGAGGCCGCCGATCTTCGCGTCCTTCGGGATCGTCAATGTCGCCTTGCCGTCGGTCACGGTGAGCGGCACGGCGGGCGCGCCGTCGAGTGACCAAGTCAGTGTGGTCGCTCCGGAGTGCACCGCGATCTCGATCGCCGCCTCGGGCGCGCCTGAAGTCGCCGACGGCGCGAGGCCGATCTCCTTGTGATGGGCGGGGATGTACTTCGGCAACCACTGGTGCAGGTAGTTCAATCGGTAGAGGCCGTAGCCGATGGCGCCGAGGAAGAGCAGGAAAAGGAGAACCTTGGGCCAGGCGCTCGTCTTCGGAGCGTAGGGATCGACCAGCGAGCGCTCGGAGCCGGGTGGGATGCGGGCGAGGTCGGTGAGCGACCGGCCGAGCGGGATGTTGATCTGGGTGAGCACGTTCACGGCCCAGCCGTTGGCGTCGAGCATGGGGCCGAGGTTGCGCTGGCGGAGCTTCAGCCACGCGATCAACATCGACGGGCCGGAGATCGCCAACATCACGCCGATCACCAGCAGCGGGAACTTCCACACTTCCATGCTCCCGAGCGCGGCGAAGACGCCCGCCAGCGCCGCCGCGATGCCGCCGACCGCGACGCCAAGGGCCGCCACCACGCCGACGTCGAACTTCGGTTTTTCTTTCGGCGCCGCGGCGCTCTTCGCGGCGTCACCGGAGGCCGCCGCTGCCGCCTGTAGCTTGGCGTTCGCCGACTCGTCGGCGGCGGCCGCGCGCTTGGCGACGCTCTCGTCGACCCAACGCAGGAGGTTCTTGTAGGGCGACCAGAACCCCTGGCCGACGCTGATCGGGTTGCTGACGATCTTCGAGATCGTCGCATCCCAGTCGCGGCCCTTGCGGTCGTAGAAGAGACCGTTGCGACCGACGAAAAGGTTGTCGCTGTCGCCGGCGGTGAACGCCGCGGCGATCTGCATCCTCTCGCCCGACGGCCGGCTGCAGTCGACGTAGGCGAGGTAGGTCTTCGACATCGCGGCGAGCGAAGCGTGCTTGCCGGCGTCGATGACCTGGATGCAGAGGTCGCAGCTGCGGCCGTCGAAGTAGAGCGTGCCGGCCTGGAAGATCGATTTCCGGCGCGAGTAGAAGTCGGAGAAGCTGACGAAGTTGTTGAGCAACCGGTGGAAGTCGCGTTGCAGACGGCAGAGCTTCTCCACGGTCGCCATGGCATCGATCTCGGGCGCCACGGCGACGTCCTCGGCGATCGCCTGCTGCAAGAGCTCCCTGCTGTTGCCGCCGAGGAGCTGCCGCACCCGCGCGACTCCGAGCGGCTCGACGGCCGCGCCGGCCTTGCCTGCCGACCACGCCAGGTGCGGCGCAAGCTTGGTGCACAACGCGGCCCAGTCGGCCTCGGTCAGCGTCGTCTTGTCCTTGCCGAGCAGCGGCGTGATGGCGTCGTCCCGCAGCTTGCCGATCGCGACCACCCACGCCGGGTTGATGCCGGTGGTGAGCGACAGCGGCTTGCCGGCCTCGATCAGCGTCAGCGGGAAGCCGACGAGCTCCTGGGCCGTGATCGTCAGGTCCTTGGCGGCGACCGCGAGATAGGCCGACTCTTCACGGTTCAGCGCGGTCTGGGCCCGGGGGTCGAATGCGACCAGACGACAGCGCGCAAAGTAGTCCTCGATCTTCCCCTTCGCCGTGGTCATCGCCACAGCCGCGGCCGCGGTCCCGGCACCGAGCGGCAGCACCGACTTCGCATCCGCCTCGGCCAGCTTCTGCCAACCGTCGAACGCGATGCAATCAGTGAAGAACTGGTCGAGCTGCGCTTGCGTGATTCCCGGATGACCCGAGCGGTCCTTGGTGCCACCCGTGCAGGTGACGATGTCGCTCGCCACCGCCTTGGCAGTGGCATCGGCGATCGAAGCCGGTGGCACGACGCCGTCCCCGTTGAACTTCGCCTTGGCGAAGATCTCCGCGGTCTGCATCGAATCGGCCACGGTGATCGTCGGCGCCTGCTCCTTGCCGAGGCTCGCCAGGATGTGCTTCGCCGAGGCCAGCACACTCTTGCCTTCGGCGGTGGCGCTGTTGATGGCCGCGAGCGCCACGCCGTCCTGACCCTTCACCAAGTCGTCGGCGTTCTTCAGCACCTTCCCGAGCCAGCTCACCGCTTCGAGGATCTCGGGCACGCGAACGCGGCCATCGTGGTCGCTGTCGAGCAACGCCAGCGTCTGCTCGTCGAACTCGAGCCCTTTCACCGGGCAGCTCAAGGCAACCCAGAGCTTCTGGTCGAGCTGATGGAGATTGAGGATGTCGGCGCCGCGCTCGAGCCGAACCTGATCGACACCACCAGCGCGAAAAAAGCTCCAGCGATGCGGCGTCGAGCTCTTGTCGGATGCGGACATGGAGGGGGGATCTCGCGGGAGTTCGGGGCGGGCAGTATCGGCGCCTGCGAACGGGTTGCAAGCCGTCAACCGCCCGCCGGCACCGCCTGCAAGGTGTAGTAACCGGTCGGGTGGAGCAGCGACGCGGCGCTGGTGTCACGCAGGCCGGTCGCGGTCACTTCGTGCACGTAGCCGCAGCGCATGCGGGCGAGCTTCAGCTCGACACGGCGCGGCCCGATCAGACGCACGGCAGATCGGAAGAGCACACGTCTGAACTCCAGTCACGATTCTGAATATCGCGTA
>CAYRQC010000648.1:0-2685 GCA_964426265.1 uncultured Phycisphaerales bacterium
CGAGCTGGTGCAGACGATCGCCACGGTTCCGGCGCGGCCGACCGGGATGTTGCGGAGCGCCGCGATCGAAGGAGCGACGCGGACCTTGCTCGGCGCGCCAGCCACCAGATCGGAGAGCCGCTTGTCGACCAGTGCCGGATCGGGATCGCACGCGCCGACCACCTTGAGGCTGCGCCGCGAGAGGGCGTGGGCGAGCGTGCTGCGACCGATGGGCCCGAGGCCGACGAAGACGAGTGGGGTGGCGACGGCCATGAGGCGGGCTCCGAGCGAATCCGGGCAAAACGAGCGGACGATGCTACTCCAACGCGTTTCCAATGCGTTCAGCGTCGATCGTTGCGGATCCCTTCGGGGAGGAGCTCGTCGTCGCTGAAGGGTGGCGGCGCGCGCGGCGTTGTCCCGGCCTGATCGAGCTCCTTTTGCACCTGCTCACGCGTTTTCCGCAGCTCGGCCGCCTGCGGCGGTGGCAGCGTCGGGATCGCGAGCAGCGCGTCGATCCAATGGGCCGCGGCAGGCCAATCAGCAGTGCCCTGCGTCACCTGGATCAGCCAGCGGTGGGCGCTCACCGCGTCGGGCTTGAGGAAGACCACCTTCTCCATCTCCTTGCGCGCCCATGCCGGTTTGCCGAGCTTCAGGTAGGCGTTCGCCAGGTTCTGGTGGGTGGCGGTGACGCGCGGCAGCTCCGTTCCCTGCTTCTCGAGCAGGACGGCCGCCGCCGCCCAGTTGCCAAGCCCCATCTCGACCATCGGCGCGCAGGTCTGCGGCAGCTTGCTGTAGGGGTCGGCCTTCGCCAGCTCGTCGAGCAGCCGCTTCACCTCCATGAACTTCGCCTCGCCTTGCTGCTTGCGCGTCGCCAGGTCCTGCGGCGAGCGACCGGTCGCGGCGCTGCCATCGAGACCGAGCAGTGCCGTTCCTTCGCGCAATAGTAGGAGCGCGCGGTCGCGAATCGCGAGCAGGCCGATCCGGTCCTTCGGATCGGGCAGGTCGTCGGGGATCGCACCGTCGGTGTCGTCGGCGAGCACGTAGCCAAGCTGTGCGAAGCGCTGCCGATCGTCGGCTGTCGCGTTGACGGCGGCCTGCCAATCGAGCGGCGGATGGTCTTTCGCAAAGGCGGCAAGGCGTTTGGAGAAGCGGTTCCCAAGCTCGGGCTGGGTCACAAGGAGATTCGTCGTCTCGCCAGGATCGGTCGCCATCGCGTAGAGCTCCGGCCGCGGCGCCTCGATGAACTTCATGCCGTGCCAGACGAGCCCGCGCAGCGGCGCCCAGCGCCGTGCATAGAAGCTGGCGAGGCACTCGAGGTAGATCGGAGGCGCGTCTTCGTCGCTTCCGTCCGCGTCCGGCAGGAGTGGCGTGCGCGCTTCGGGCAGCGCGGCGCGCGTCAGCCCGACCCGCTCGAGCAGCGTCACCGCGAGCGCGACGTTGGAGACTGCCTCCTGAACGCGTGTGCCGGGCGCCGTGCCGGTGGGCGGCGGCGCGATCACGAGCGGGACGTGCATCGTCGAGTCGTAGAGGAAGACGCTGTGCGTCTGCTCGCCGTGCTCGCCGAGCGACTCGCCGTGGTCGGCGGTCACCGCGGTGATGAGCCCGTCGTCGAGCTGGCGCGCGTGCAACTGGTCGAGCAGCCGGCGCAGCTCCCGATCGCAGTGCTCGATCTCGGCGTCGTAGGGTTGCTTTCCGGCCACTTGCAGGTCGGGCGGTGGCTGATAGGGGTTGTGCGGGTCGTAGCAGTGGAGCCAGATGAACCACGAGTCGCGCGGCGTCAGCGTGTCGATGAACTGGAGCGCCGAGTCGACGACCGCGTTTGCCGGCTTCTCGACCACGCCCCACGAGCCCGCCGCGTTCGAGGTGTCGGGAGCGACATAGACGTCGAACCCTTGCGCGAGGCCGAACTTGGGGTCGAGCACGTAGGCGCCGACGAAGGCGCCGGTCTTCCAGCCCGCGGCCTTCAGCACTTCGGAGAGCAGCAGTGCCCCCGGTTGGACGGTGAACTTGACGTTGTGGCGGACGCCGTGCGCGAGTGGATCGACGCCCGTGAGGATTGACGTGTGCGACGGCAGGGTGATGGGGGCCACGGCGTAGGCGTGCTCGTAGAGGATGCCGTGGCTTGCGACCGTGTCGAAGCAGGGCGTGTGCGCCTTGCCGCCGTAGACGCCGAGGTGATCGGCGCGGGTCGTGTCCCAGGTGACGAGCAGGAGGCGACGCGGCTCAGTGGCTGGCGCAGTCGGAGGCGAGGCGTGAGCGTCGGTGGGGTCGTTGGCAGGCGCGGCCCGTGTCGGTGCTGGCTCCGGTAATTGATCGTGGTCGCCGCAGCCGACGAGCAGCGCCGCAATCGATGCGGTGATGACGGCGGCGCTGACGATGGCCATCCGCCTGCCGCTCATCGGTGAGCTCCGTCCGAGACTCGATGGCGCTGCAGCGTGCCGGTCGCCCGTTCCGTGATCTGTAGCGATCCGTCGGTGAGCCGTCGCACGAGCTGGCCTGGCTCGACCACGGTGGTCGCGGTCGGCTCGATCATGATGGCAGGACCCGACAGCTTGCGGCCAATCGCGAGCGAGCTGCGCGCGACGACCGGCACGCGACACGCCACCAGCCTTTCGGGTGGGCCGAACCAAGCCCAAGTGAACGAGCGGCGCGTCGGTTCGAAGGCGGCACTCGCGCCCGCTCCCGCACGGGTCGCAGCGGCGCCGC
>CAYRQC010000649.1:0-9541 GCA_964426265.1 uncultured Phycisphaerales bacterium
AACGGCAGCAGCCGCGCGATCCGTTGCGCGAAGGTGTGCGGCGCGCCGGAGAAGAGGGCGCTGCTGCTGAACCTCACCGCGCCGGGGCGGCGGCGCGCGCGCCAGATCACGACGGTCACGACGGCCACGATCGCGAGCAGCCAGAGTGGATCGGCGAGGCGCAGGTCGTTCACGGCGCCGCTCCTGCGGCCGGCGCCGGCGCGAAGAGGCGCAGGAACTCGCGCGTCCGTTCGACGCTGGCGTCGATCGCGACGGGATCGGGCTCGTGGCCGGCGAACTTCACCAGGTCGGCCGCCTCGAGGAAGGCGCGCAGCCGTTCGCGGCGCAGCTCGTCGAAGGCGGGATGGCCTTGCATGGCGCGCAGGAACTCGGGCGTCGTCTGCTCGGGCGCGCGCACGGCCGTCATCCGCTCGACGTGGCGGCGGACGATCGCGGTGAGGTCGACGTAGAAGCCCTTGAGATCGTGGGCGCCGCGCGGGTTCTCGCGTAGCAGGGCCGCCAGCTCCTGCTCCGCGATCTCGAGTGGCGTGAGCTGGCGCGCGCTGCGCTGACGGCGGCGGCGGACCAGCACGAAGGCCGTGACCGCGAGCGCCACCGCGACCGCGCCGAGGGTCCACATCAACCACGGTGGCAGCGGCATCGGTAGCTCGACCGGCCGTTCGGCCGGCGCGAGGTCGGCGAGGGTCGGCGCGGCGTCGCCCACCAGCGTGGTCACCTCGACCGTGAGCGGCTCGGTCTCGAGAGTGTGGCGTTCGCCGTCACCACCCGCGCGCGCATCGGTGAAGGCGATCGGGATCGGCAGGATCACGTGAGCGCCGGAGCTCATCGGCTCGAGGCGGTACTCCTGCGTCACCAGTTGCCGGCCGCCTTCGATCTTGGGCAGCGGGTCGTGGAAGTCGCGGATCCGGAAGTCGGCGATCACGTCACCGAACTTCGGCCGCTCCACCTTGACCCCTTCGGCGGCGTCGATGCAGAGGGTGAGCGTCGGCTCGTCGGAGAGGCGCGGATGGTCGGGCGTCACCTCGATCCAGGCGCGCACCGGGCCGAGCTCGGCGGTCTTGGAGACGAGCTTGGAGGAGAGCTTCGCGGGGCCATCGTCTCCCGTGTTGCCGGCAACGCAGGCGATCGCGAGCAGCAGTGCTCCACTCATCGCCGCCGCCCTCGCCGTCGGAAGAGCTCGAGAAGCCGTTTGCCGAACGCGTCGAGCACGGGATCACGGCCGGCGGCGCCGACGGCCGTGGCGCCGTTACTTGCCGTTCCGCGCGTAGCCGCCGGCATCGTCACCGTCAGCATGTCGATCCCACAGCGGCGCAGCAGATCAGCCACTTTCGACTCGTGCTGCTTCGCGCGCTCGGCGAACCACGCGCGCACCGCCGGGCTTCCCGTGTCGAGCTCGCGCCGCTCGCCACTTTCGAGATCCTCGAGCGTGATCAGCCCGTGGTCGTCGAGCCGCTGCTCGCGTTCATCGCGCACCATCACCGCGATCAGGTCGTGGCGGCGCGCGGTCGAGGCGAGCGCCCGCTGCAACGCCGGCGTGCCGAGAGCCGGGTCGAGCCAATCGCTCAGCACGAAGGTGACACTTCGCCGCCGCTGCACGCGGTTCAAGAAGTCGAGCGCCGCGACGATCGACGTGCGCCGCCGCGCCGGTGGCGGCGAGAGGAGCTCGCGCACCAGTCGCAGCACCGCGCCCTTGCCCTTGCGCGGCGGGAAGTAGTCACGCGGCTCGTCGGCGAAGGTCGCGAGGCCGACCTTGTCGTGGTTCTTCAGCGCCGAGAACATCACCATCGCCGCGCACTTCGCCTGTGCGGTGCGGCGCGGCTCGCGGCCAGTGCCGAACGCCGACGAGCCCGAGACGTCGACCAGGAACATCACCGTCAGCTCGCGCTCTTCGCGGAACCGCTTGACGAACGGGGCGCCGGCGCGCGCGGTCACGTTCCAGTCGATCGAGCGGATCTCGTCGCCCGGCTGGTACTCGCGCACCTCGTCGAACTCCATCCCGCGGCCGCGGAAGACGGAGTGGTACTCGCCCGCGAAGAGGTCGTTGACGGCGCGGTTGGCGACGATCTCGATGCGTCGCACCTGCCGGACGATCGCGCTGACCGTTTCGTTCACCATGGCGGAGGCGTGCGTGGCCGTCGGATCGCGACGCGCTACGGGACCGGCACGGCTGCGAGCAGCTTGCCGATCACCTGGTCGGCGTCGATCTCCTCGGCCTCCGCTTCGTAGGTGAGGATGATGCGGTGGCGCAGCACGTCGTGCGCGATGTCCTTCACCTCTTGCGGCGTGACGTAGCCGCGTCCTTCGAGGAAGGCGAGCGCCCGCGCTCCGAGCGCCAGGTAGATCGACGCGCGCGGCGACGCCCCGAACGCGATCAGCGGCTTCAGGTCCTTCAACCCGAAGCGTGCCGGATCGCGCGTCGCCTGCACCAGCGCGAGCGCGTAGTCCTTCACCTTGTCGTCCAGATAGATGAGCTCGACCACCTCGCGCATCGCCCGGATGTCGGCCGGCGACGCCACCGGCTTCACCGTCGCCGCGACCTTGTCGAGCGCGAGATCGACGACCTTGCGTTCCTCTTCCGGCGTCGGGTAGTTGACCTTCACCTTCAGCATGAAGCGGTCGACCTGCGCCTCGGGCAGCGGATAGGTGCCCTCCTGTTCGATCGGGTTCTGCGTCGCCATCACCAGGAACAGCGGGTCGAGCGCGAAGCTCTCGTCGCCGATCGTCACCTGCCGCTCTTGCATCGCTTCGAGCAGCGCCGACTGCACCTTGGAAGGGGCGCGGTTGATCTCGTCGGCGAGGACGAAGGTCGAGAAGATGGGGCCCCTTCGCGTGGTGAACGACCCCTCGCGCGGGTTGAAGATGAGCGTGCCGAGGAGGTCGGCCGGCAGCAGGTCGGGTGTGAACTGGATCCGCTTGAAGGGCGCGTCGATCGCGGCCGCGAGGGTCCGGATCGCGGTCGTCTTGGCGAGCCCCGGGACCCCTTCGAGCAGGATGTGGCCGCCCGTGAGCAGCGCCACCATGAGGCGCGACACCATGGGTTCCTGGCCGACCAGCGCCTTGCTCACTTCGGCGCGGATGCGGTGGAGGGTCTCCGAGCGCTCGGCGACCTGGGCGCGGATGCGCTGGACGTCGATCTGCATGGCCGTCGTCATCTCCCTGGACTCTCGAGGAAGCGGGGGTGGCCCGCGGGGTTCCGGCTCGTACGAACGAGGGCGGAAAACGATAGGCGCCCGGGGCGGACGGCGAAGGGGGAAGCTCGCCGTAATGTCGCCGCGATGGTGGGCAGCGTGGCAGCGGTGGGTTGGAGCGTGGGGGTCGCGCTGTGGTGGGCGCAGGCGTCGGCCGAGCCGGCGAAGCCGGCCGAGCCGACGCAGGTGCCGGCGTGGCTCGTCGATCGGTTCGAGCTACGGCAGCTCCGGGTCGAGCCGGGGGCAATGGCCGCCGAGATTGCACTGCTCGGGGATGGAGTGGTCGATCTGTCGATCGCGGCGGGCGTGCAGGACGCGGGACGGCTGACGCTGGTGGCGCAGGGGACGGTGATCGATCTGCCGCGATCGCCGGCGTCCGCGTTCGAGCGCATCGGCCGGCTTGGTGCCAGCGACCTCGCGGCGCTCTGCTTCGGTGAGGGACCGGACGGGCTGCCGGTTCCGGTGCGGCGAAAGGCGGCGCTGAAGAGCGGTGCCGATCTCGTCGTGCGGACGCTGCGGATTGGGAGCGGTGGCGGTGGCGCGCTGGCGTTGGTGCATGCGAGCTGGGTCGTGGAAGCGGATCACGCGCCGGTGTCGAAGTTTCCGGTGCTCATCGAGCTGGCGGTGCTCGCGCTCGATCCGGCGAAGTCGATGATTCCGCGCCTCGCGGACGCTCTCTATGCGCAGGACGTTGGCCGCCGCGAAGGCGTCGTGCAGCTCTTCTCGATGGAGCGTTTCGGCCATCCAGCGTGGTGCGAGTTCGACGTCGTGCGCCTCGATCGCGACCATCCGGAGTGGCGCGGGTCATCCGACGCGACTGACGAGACGCTTCTCTGCACCGTCGACGGCGTGATCGTCGCGCGCGGAGCGCAGGGGCGAATCGATCGTGTCGGCGAAGCGCCGGGTGGCGAGCGCATCACTCGAAGTGTGATGGGCTTCGAGCGCCAGCTCTTGGTGAGTCTGGCCAAGAGTGGCGGGGAGCCGGCAAGCGATCGAATGCCGACGGAGCTTCGGTGGCGGGACGTCAAGGCGGACAACCTCGAGCCGCCGATCGCCGTCGCCCATCCCGTCGTCGTCACCGACCCGATCGGCGAGCCCGTGCTCGGCGCGTGGGTCATCGCACGCCGAGCGAATGACGCGATCGCCGCCTCGCTCTTCGCAGTGCAGAGCGACGCCGACGGCAAGGTTCTGCTTCCAGTCGCGAACGGCGTCGCGCCCGATGGAGTCGAGGTGATCGCGTTCGAAGCCGGCCCGCGCGCGCGTTTCGGCCGGCGAACCGGCGCGACCGTCGCTCCAGGCTCCGGTGGCGAATGCGTCGTCCTGCTCGACCAACGCGCCACGACCACCGTGAAGATCACGCCGCCACCGACTTTCCGAACGCTCGCTTGCTTGCGCTTCGCCGGTGGTGCGTTCCTGGTCGCGATCGCGGCGGATGGCACCCTCGTTCTCCCGGCCCTTGGTGAGCCGTGTGAGCTCGAGCTCGGCACGCCGTGGCAGCCGCAGACAGAGGTTTTCCACCTCACGGCCCGTATCGCCCCCTTCCAGGCCCACCTACTCCCCCCGCGCTGACGATGACAGGATCTCGATCTCGCAATGAGCGTGGCTTCCTCCGAAAGGCCGTCTTAAGCGATCAAGAGCGAGTTGCGGGTGGTGCGCTCGGTGACTTCGCTCCAAGTCGCCCCAACCGCGGTCGGTGCGTGCGCATTGCCCGGTAAGCTCCCGCCCGCCATGGGGTACGACTTCGAGATCTTCGTGAGCTACCGCCGGTCGCTACACGACGGCGGCCCGAGCGGCGAGCGACGGTGGGTTCATGACGTCTTCGTTCCTGAGCTTCGGCAGCGGCTCGCTGCCGAGTACCCGAACCCGCGGGTGTGTCTTGACATCGATCTCGAGACTGGCACCGTCTGGCCTGAAGCGCTCAAGGCAAAGTTGAAGGCGTCGAAGACGCTCGTCCCCGTCTGGTCGGCCAGCTACTTCCGTTCGGCGTGGTGCATGTCGGAATGGCTCACGATGCGGCGTCGCGAAGAGATCCTTGGCCTCGCCTCCGGTGCGGTGCGCGGACTGGTCTTTCCTGTCATCTATGGTGACGGCGATTTCTTCGCGGATGAAGCCAAGGCGACGCTGTCGCTACGAAAGTTTGCGGAGTTCAGTGTCATCAAGAAGCTCCGGTCCAGCGCGTTTCACGAGCGGTTCGCGACTCACGTGAAGGATCTCTGCTGCGATCTGGCCCGTTTCTTCCAGACGACAGACTTTCCACCCTTCAATCCCGATTGGCCATTTGTCGACGGCAAACCGCTGGACGAACCCCCCATGCCGATGGGGAGCATGCGATGAGCCGCGGCGTGGTCACGACGTTCTATTCCTACAAGGGAGGCGTCGGCCGTACGTTCATCCTGGCCAACGTCGCCGTCCTGATGGCGCGTTGGGGCCGTCGGGTTCTCTGCGTCGATTGGGACTTGGAGGCGCCGGGGCTCCAGCACTACTTCGCCGAGCGCATCAAAGGTGAGGCCGGAGATGGGATCGCCGAGATCGTCGCGCGTCTCGGTCGCGGCGAGCCCGCCGCATGGAAAGAGGCAGTGCGCGCGGTCGGGGTCCTTCATCCGTCGTCAGCACAGCCCCGTTCGGCGCCACGGGGCTGCCTCGACTTCCTGAACGCCGGTCGGCTCGACGACGGCTATGCCGAGCGCCTCAGGGACCTGGATTGGAACCAGCTTTATCGAAATGGCATTGGCCGTCGCCTGGAGCAGCTCCGCGACGAGTGGGCCGATGCGTACGACGTCGTCTTGATCGACAGTCGAACGGGCGTCACCGACTCCGGCGGGATCTGCACCGTGCAGCTTCCGGACATCGTGGTGTTCGTGGTCACGGCCAACGCGCAGAGCTTGGAGGGAGCGACCAAGCACATGAAAAAAGCGGCGGAGGCGCGCCGGCGGCTGCCCGTGGATCGGCCCGGTCTGTTGTTCTTGCCGCTTCCGGCACGCTTCGACGGTCGCGACGAGGTCCGCATCGCCAACGGGTGGTTGGATCGGTTCGCGAGCGCCTTCGCCCCGTTCTACGAGCCGTGGTCCGACAAGGGCGTCGAGCCGCGTCGGCTGTTGGACCTGCTCTGCGTGCCCTACCAGACGTTGTGGAGCTTCGGTGAACCGCTCCCGGTGCTCACCGAGCGCCTGACTGATCCGAAGTCAGTCTCCTACGCGCTCGTCACCGTCGCAGCCCTCTTGCTGCGCGGGCTCGAAGACAGCTCGGCGTTGGTCGAGAGCCGTGACGACTTCGTCTCCACTGCGGAGGGGCTGCGTTTCGACGTCTTCCTCACCCACGGCGGATCCGACCGCGCACGCGCCGACGCAATCACGACCGAGCTCGTGCGACGCGGCCTGCGCGTGTGGCGGGACGTGGAGCAGCTCGACGTGCGGTCGGACTGGATGGCGCAGATCGAGCGGGGTCTCGTCGGATCGAGCGCGTTGGTCTGGCTGGTCGGCGGCGATGCGATACCGATGCATGAGATGGCCGTGACGCGGTTTCGCGAGGGTGGCGCGGCTCGGCCAGTGCTGCTCATCACGATGCCGCGAAAGGCGGGGGAGCGCGTTCTCGCCGCGGTTGCAGGAGATGTGGTGATCGACGGGTCTTCGTTGTCGCCCGCCCAGATCGTGGACGCGATCGAACGCTGCTTGCCCCGCGAGGGCGCTCCTTCGATCGGTGCGTCGACGGGTGCGCCGTCGGTGACGACTTTGACGACAGTGACGACGGTCACGCCGGCGCCTGCCCGAGACCGTCCCGCGACTCCCGTCGCCGCACTGCGCGCCCACCAGGCGCGCCTCCATCGGGATGTCGTCCCGTTCTTCAAAGGAGCCGGAGATCGCGTCCTGGAGGCGATGTTCGTCGAGCTCGATCTGGCGCCGGACCGCTCCGCGGACCGACCGTCGGCGAAGGATTCGCAGCGCTCCGATGACCGCAAGCGCGCCGACGTCGCGGATCACGGCCGGCAGCTCTCTTTGGAGGATCTGCTGGCGGGACGGGCCGAGCCTTCGCCGCGTCCGTCCGCAGCGCCTCGTTGGATCGTCGTCGGCGACCCGGGCGCTGGAAAGACGACGCTCGCGCGGAACCTCTGTCGATCGTTCTCCGAGCGGACGGACCGACCACTGCCGATCTACGTCTCACTCGCCCGTTGGGCGGAGTTCGACGGCGATCCCTTCGCGTTCGTCGAGGGCGACCTCCGACAAGCCGCGCCGGAGAGCCCGCCCGGGTTGGCCGACGAGCTGCGTCGCGGCGCCGCCGAGTCGTCTGACGTCTGGCTGCTCCTCGACGGGCTGGACGAGGTCGCGCCGCAACACCTGGATGCGACTTGTGTCCGGATCGAGGAGCTTGCCGCCCGTTGGCCGAGGACGCCGATCGCGGTCTTCAGCCGGCCGGTCGTGGTCGAGCGTCGCTCGCTCGGCACGATGTTCTCGGCGGCGCGGGTCCGCCCACTCGACGAGGAGCGACAGAAGAAGCTCCTGATCAAGCTGCTCGGTGTGCAGGACGCCGACCATCTCTGGATGGAGCTCGCGCCGCATCCGACCTTGCGCGAGATGGCGCAGAGCCCGCTGCTGCTCACGCTCATCGGAGTCGTCGGTCGCGACGCGTTGAACGACGGCCGTCCGCTTCCGACGCGGCGCGGACGCTTGTTCTCCGTGGCCGTCGATCTCGTGTTGCGGCGCGGGTTCGCTTCCGAGCCGCATGAAGTTCGGGACCGCGAAGCGGCGCGCGTCATCCTGCGGCTGCTGAGCCTGCGTCTGCAGGAGAGCGGCGGCGAGGCGTGGACGCGGGAACAGCTCTCCGAGATCCTGGACGCCCTGCGACAGACGGACGCCCGCGTCAACTTCGCCTTGAAGGAGACCTGGGCGACGAACGCGAAGTTCTTGGACGACATCGGCCAGAACGCCGGAGTCCTTGGTCCGCACGATGGCCCGCGGGAGCCGTGGCGCTACCTCCATCGTTCGTTCCGTGAATACTTGGCGGCGGAGGCACTACGAGACTTGATGAAGACGGGCGGCGAGGCGGCGGTGGCGCCCTATCTCGATCTGGCCAGTGTGGCGCTGAAGGAGCGGGACGAGGCGAAGAAGGAAAGAACGCCGAGCACGCGCCTCGCGGCGGCGGAACCGCAAGCGGATCCGGTCGATCGTTACGCCGCGCGTTGGGGTGAGGTGTGGGGCCTGTTGGCGACGATGATCGAGAAGCCTGAGAGCGTGCTCGCAAAGCTTGGAGCAGCGAGCGGTGAGATCCTGCGCAGGATCCTGCCTGCGGTGGACGGGCTCGCGCCCGAGCGTGGCGTCGCCTTGGTTCTGGGGACGAAGGACTTCGAGTACGGCCACTTGTGGTCGTTGACGCAGTCGTGGGGCGTGTCGTCGGAGCAGGCGGCCGAAGCACTCTGGACGGGCGTCCCCCTTGCCGCGCAGATCATCGGACCGGAGCGGAAGATCGAGGTGCTCTCGTATCTCCACTATGCCCTGGAGCGTGTGCTCGGGCCCGAGAGATCGCCGCCCGACCGGGAGCGGTTCTTTCGGGAGGCGGGGTTGCCGCCGCCGCCGAAGAAGGGCGTTCCCGGGCTCGAGTTCGTGGCGATCCCAGCCGGGCGATTTCTCATGGGGTCGCCCGAGAACGAGGTTGGTCGCTACGACCGCGAGGGTCCACAGCACGCGGTGACCGTGGCCGCGTTCAGGTTGGCGGCGACGCCAGTGACGGAGTCGCAGTACGCCCTCTTCGACGAAGCGCACAAGAAATCGGCAGTGGGTGACCAAGACGTGTTGCCCGCGACCGGCGTGAGTTGGTGGCAGGCGCGGCTCTACTGCCAGTGGATCAGCGGGAGTCTGCCGACCGAGGCGCAATGGGAGTACGCGTGCCGCGCGGGTACCACGACGCGTTTCTGGTCGGGCGATGCGGACGAGGACTTGGAGCGGGTCGGCTGGTTCGACAAGAACTCGGGCAACCGATCTCACGCAGTTGCCAAGAAGCCGGCCAATCCATGGGGCCTCTTCGACATGCCCGGCAATGTGTGGGAGTGGTGCGCGGACTGGTTGGGCGACTACCCGAAAGACGGCGGCGCCCTGCAGGATCCCGTTGGGCCGCCAAGCGGCTCCGCCCGCGTCTTGCGCGGCGGCTCATGCTGGGACGTCGCCGGCAGGTGCCGTTCCGCGTTCCGGTACGGGGACGACCCATCGGTCCGGGGGTTCAGCGCCGGTTTCCGCGTCGCTCTGCCCGCCGCCCCCGTAGCTCGTTGAGCTTTGATGTTCGATGATTGAGGTGTGCTTGGATCCGGCAGCCGCGGCAACGATGGTCGGTGATTGCCTCGCGCTGTACGTTTCTTGCCGGAGCCA
>CAYRQC010000650.1:0-7459 GCA_964426265.1 uncultured Phycisphaerales bacterium
CAGCTCCTCCTGCTCGCGCTCCGCGTCGAGGATCGACTCGAACGCCTTCATCGCACCCGCGAGCGGCGTCTCGCCGTCGATCGGCTGCTCGTCCTGCGGCAGGTAGCCGAGACGGACGTGGTGGGCGCGCGTCACCGTCCCCTCGTCGGGCGGCTGCAGGCCCATCGCGATCCGCAGCAGCGTGGTCTTCCCGGCGCCGTTGCGGCCGACCAGCGCGACGCGCTCGCCGGTGCCGAGCGTCCACGACACCTTGTCGAACAAGGAGCGGACGCCGATGCGCAAGGAGATTTGGTCGAGGATGAGCACCCCGCCAAGATACCGGAGCCAGCAACGGTGTGAGGGGCGCGAAGGAACCGCGACGGAACGAGGAGAAGCCGATGCGTGCGCTGCTCGGACCGATCGTCGTGCTCGCGGCCGCCTTCGCCGCATCCGGCCGCGGCGACGGCGACGCGCGAACGGACGCCGAGTTCCGCCGCGCCACCGCGACCTTCCTCGCCGCGCTGCGACCGCCATCGCGGACGCTCGCGACGTTCGCCTTCGAAGATCCGCGACGGGTCGACTGGCATTTCAGTCCGCGCGAGCGGAGCGGGCTCTCGCTCGGTCAGATGGACGACGACGAGCGGCGCGCCGCGCACGCGCTGCTGCGGACGATGATGACGCCGCTCGGCTACGGTCACGCGCTCGGCGTCATCGGACTCGAAGAGGTGCTGCGGGAGCAGGAGCGCGCGGCGGGCGGAGACGGCTCGTACCGCGATCCGTCGAAGTACTACTGGAGCGTCTTTGGCGATCCGTCCGGCAGCGACCCGTGGTTGCTGCGAGTCGAAGGCCACCACCTCGCGCTCAACTTCACCGGGGTCGCCGATCGCGGCCTCGTGGCGACGCCCTTCTTCCTCGGCGCCAATCCAGCGGAGGTGCTCCATGGCCCGCACGCCGGAACGAAGTTGCTCGCGCGCTTCGAGGAGCGGGCGCGCAGCCTGTTGCAGGCGCTCACGCCGGAGCAACGGGCGATCGCGCTGATCGCGACGACCGCGCCAGCCGACGTGCTCTTCGGGCCGGGCAAGGCGGCGCCCGACTTGACGCGAGGGATCGCATTCTCGGCACTCGGCTCCCCCCAGATCAGCGCGGCGATCGAGCTGGCGACCGCCGTTCTCGGTGAAGTCCCGATCGCGACGCCACCCGCCGCTCCCGTCGATCCGCAAGTCGCGCCATTCGTCGATCCGCAAGTCGCGGCACTCGCAGTCGGCGTGACTCGTTTCGTCTGGGCCGGCGGAGTCGTGCCGGGCGAGGGCCACTACTGGCGGCTCTCGAACCCCGCCTACGTCTTCGAGTACGACAACACCCAGGACGGCGCCAACCACGTCCACGCGCTCTGGCGTGACCCGCGGAACGACTTCGGCGCCGACTGGCTGGCGCTGCACCACGCCACGGAGCACGGAAGCGGTGGCAAGTGAAGCGCACGGCGAACGCCCTGCGTCGGGTCGTCGCAGGGATCGCCGCCACGTTCGTGCTCGCGGTCGCGGCGCGCGCGGCGGCGTCAGGCGAAGCGCCGCCGCCGCGCGGCGGGAACGAGCGTGTCGTGGTGATCGCCAACGCCGCGTCGCCGCTCTCGATCACGCTCGCGCGCCACTACGTGCAGTTGCGCCAGATCCCGCCCGAGCACTTGCTGGTGTTGGAAGAGGTGCCGGGCCGCGGGCCGGCCAGCGCGGAGCCGATCACGCTCGACGAGTGCCGCACGAAGCTGCTGCAGCCGGTGATGAACTGGCTCGCTGACGAACGGCTCACCGACGAGATCGACGCGATCCTCTGGTCGAGCGGCTTCCCGCACGCGGTCGACGTCGCACCGGTCGTCGCGGAACGCAAGCTCGGCCAGGTCATCACGGGAGTCGCGGCGCTGACCGGGCTCACCTACTTCGCGCGGGAGGTGGTCGCGGGCGACCTCTCGTGCCTCGCGCTGAGCTGCAATGGCTACTGCAAGAGCTCGCGCGGGCCCGACGTCTCGGACCACGAGCGTCAAGCGACCGACTCCGAGACCGAGCTCTGGGCGACGGCCCAGAAGGCGTTGCAAGCCAAGGACTACGTGACCGGCGAGAAGGTGCTGCGGGAGCTGGCGACGAGCTACGCGGAGAGTGCGAGCGTCTGGTACGACCTCGCCTGCTGCGAGGCGCTGAACGGCAAGAAGAAGGAGGCGCTGCAATCGCTGCGCAAGGCCGTCGACGCCGGCTACTGGAACGCCGATCATGCGCAGGGCGATGCCGACCTGGTCTCCGTTCGTGAGGACGCCACGTTCGCCGGACTCCTCGAGAAGATGCGCAAGCATGCGCCGCACTCGCAGCCGAGCGCCGGATTCGGCTGCGACCGGCAAGGCCGCGGCAAGCACTACCTCAGCACCTTCCTCGCGTGGCTCGGGCCGTTCGGCAACACGTGGGAGGAGGCGGTCGCCGGGCTCGAACGCAGCGCCGCGGCGGACGGCACCAATCCGCGCGGCACCTTCTACTTCCTGAAGAATGGCGACGTGCGAGCGACGACGCGGGCGCCGCTCTTTGTGCCGGCGATGGAGGAGCTCGTGGCGCGCGGCCGTTCGGTGGCGCTGCTCGAAGCGGGCCGCGACGGCGAGGACGGGCTCCTGCCGAAGAAGCACGACGACGTGCTCGGCGCGATGGTCGGCAGCTCCGACTTCGACTGGAACAGCTCGGCGAGCCGCATCCTGCCCGGCGCGATCGTCGAGCACCTGACGAGCTTCGGTGCGACCTTCCAGCTCGCGGGCCAGACCAAGCTGACGGCGTTCCTGCGCGCGGGCGCCGCCGGCGCGAGCGGCACCGTGACCGAGCCGTACGCGCTCCAGGACAAGTTTCCGACGCCCTTCATCCACGTCTACTACGTGGATGGCTGCTCGCTCGCCGAGTCGTTCTTCCAGAGCGTCGCGGGGCCCTACCAGTTGCTGATCGTCGGCGATGCGTGCTGTCGGCCGTTCGCGAGCTACGCGGAAATCGAGTGGCCGAAGGACGCGCCATCCGACCCGTGGAGCGGAACCGTCGTGCTTCGTCCCAAGGCGCGCGGAGCCGACGTGGACCACTTCGAGGGTTGGCTCGACGGTCGCTGCGTGGCGGCGGCGACGACAGGGGCAGCGCTCGCGATCGACACCACGCGCCTCGCCGACGGCGCACACGAGTTCCATCTGGTCGCCGTAGGGCCACCGCCAATCGGAGCGGCAAGCTCGATCACGCGCGTCGTGCGGATCAGTCACGGCTCGTCCACCGGGCCGTCGACGACGATCTCGATGGCGACCAAGCCGGTGGAGTGCGGCGGCTCGCTGCGGCTGCAAGGCAAGGCAACCAGCGACGTGGTCGAGCTGTGGGACGGCGGGCGGCGGTTGCTCACGACGAAGTCCCGCAACGGAGCGTGGTCGGTGGAGCTACCCAGCGCGCTGCTCGGGCTGGGCACGGTTCGGCTGCACGCGATGGCGCGCTCCAGCGATGGCGACGCCTGGAGCGACTCGATCGAGGCGACGATCGTCGCGTCCTCGGTGCGGACGACCACGAAGGCAGCCGGCGATCCGCTTCCGGGCGTGGAGCTCGACCTCGGGAGTGGTGAGAAGCGGCGGCGACGTGCGCTGCTCCGATGGGACGACTGCTGGGAACCGTTTCGCGGCGACGCCGACAACCGCCAGAAACCCGAGAAACCGGAAGCGACACCGTTCTCCCTTCGAGGGCGAGTCGAGATCCCGAACGGGGGGCTCCATGAATGGAGCGTCGGCTCGGCGCGCCTCACCGGATTCAAGCTCGATGGAAGGGCGTGCATGGCCGCGCCCCCCGGTGAACTGGCGGCGCCAGCGGTGCACGCGTTCGCGGTCGACCTGATCGCGGGGTGGCACTCTTTCGAACTTGCCGGTGACCTCGACGATGTCTCGGGTCGCTTCTCCTTGTTGGGGCCAAACGGCCCGATCTCGCTCGAAGGGCGGAGTTTTGGCCACGGCCCCGAGGGGCTGACCCGACTACCGCTCGATCGACTGCGGCCGGCGCAAGCGGCGTGGGCCGACGGGAATCGGATCCAACCAGTCGCGGGAAAGGACGACGAGCTGGCTGCGTTGGAGCTCAAGGGTGGCGGGCGGCTCGCCGCGATCGCACTCTTCCTGCAGCCACCGGATCCGACCGTCAAGTGGGAGCCGTTGTCCAACATCGTCGTCGAGACCCGCGACTCCGGGAGCTGGACACCATTCGGAGAGGGGTTCCGACTCGGAGAGTTCTCCGACGGAGGCTCGGCAACCGCGACAGTTTTCGCACTTTGTACTGACAGGCCAAGGGGAGTTGCCCGGATTCGCGTTCGTAGGGCAGGTCGGCAGGTGGGCGACCGGACCGCCGTTGAACGGCCAAGTGTTTGCGAGGTTGAAGCTTGGGTATCGAACAACGCGAAGTAGTCGGCAAGTCAGCCTTGCAGCTGTCAGTTTTCTTTGCAAGTAACCCCAAGACAGGATCGAAACGCCGCGCTACCTTCTTCGCGTTCTGTGACGAAGCGGATTGCCGGTCGAGGTCGTTGCCGTCAGAGCTGCAGCGCGCTGCCGTGGTGATGATCAAGACTCGAAAAAGCTGAAGCTGAACTGGTCACGGTTCCCCCGAGCCGCTGATCAGGACCCATGGAATGACCAACTTTGACTCAGGTGCCTGAGCGGAAACAAGGAGATCCCCGATGCGGATGAATGGCTTTTTCTCGGTGCTCGCCGCGCTCGTGGCAACACCGGCGGCTTTCGCTGGAACGATCACCGTTCCAACCGACTACCCCACGATCCAGGCGGCAATCAACGCCTCCGTGAACGGTGACACGATCGTGGTCAGGAAGGGAACCTACAACGAGAACATCAACTTCCTGGGCAAGCAGATCATTCTTGATGGTAAGGACTGCAAGATCACGAACATCGTCGGCGTCGGTGGCGGCCCGGTCGTCACCATGGCAGGCGGTGAGACCGCGGCCACGGTCATCAAGCAGTTCTCGATCAAGGGCGGCACCGGAAAGCTCATCGGAACCAAGACGTACGGTGGCGGCATGTATATCGCCGGCGGCGCGGATCCGACGATCGAAGAGACATGCATCGGCTTCAACACCGCGGACTACGGTGCCGGGGTGTTCGTCGACGTCGGTTCCGATCCGACGTTCACTGACTGTCTGATCGTCAACAACAACACGTCGCTCTCAGGCACTGGTGGTGGCTTGTACATCTCCGGCAACGCGACCCTCGACGACAACCGCATCGCCGAGAACAACGCGGTGAACGGCACCGGCGGCGGTGTCTACCTGCTGAACAGCAACTCGACTCTGACGAACAACGAGATCGACTCGAACCTCTCCTACTACGGTGGCGGCGTGCATGTGAACGGCGGCTCGCCGACTCTCACGAACAACATCTTCGAGACGAACACCGTCCTCAACAACCCGACCAACGGCGAAGGCGCCGGCCTCGCGATCGTTGGCAAGGCGAAGCCGTTCGTGACGGGCAACGACTTCCACGGCAACACCGCCCACAGCGGCGCCGGTCTCTACGTCTATGACGCCTCCCCGAAGATCGTGACCAACATCGTCCACGACAACACGGCCTTCCTGAACTATCTCGGCAGCCTGGGCTTCGGCGGCGGGATCTCGATGGGCAAGGGCGGCGGGTCGGTCGAGCTGAACGAGTTCTACTACAACATCGCTGCCAACGGTGGCGGCCTCTCGACCCGCAGCTCCACGACGTCGCTGCTGACCGGCAACATCATCGATCACAACGATACGGGTACGGCCGGCCTGGGTGGCGGCATCTATTCGAAGGACTCGACGTCGACTGTCCTCGGCAACACGATCGCCGCGAACAACGCGAACGTCGGCGGCGGCGTCCACGTTGCGAAGGGCAAGGGCGCTCCGACGATCGATACCTCGATCATCTTCTTCAACACCGCGACTTCGAATAAGTCGTACTACGACGGCACCGGCGTCATGATGATCATCTTCAGCGATGTCGAGGCGGCATCGGTCGGTGGCTCGAGCCTCTCGATCGATCCTGCGTTCGTCGACGTGGCTCTCCGCAACTTCCGCCTCGGTGCGACTTCGCCGGTCGTCGATGCCGGGAACTTCGGCTACACCGGTACGTCGAGCGACGTGTACGGCGCGGCCCGCGTGAACGGCGGCCGTGTCGACATGGGTGCGGCTGAGCAGTAGTCGGACCCGTCCTCTCTACTGATCTACTCTGACCTACTGAACTGATCGAAGCGAGGGGCTGACCCGTCCGGGTCGGCCCCTCGCTGTTTTTGGGGTTCTGCCGTACATGCTCAGCCTGACCCTGGCGCACCGAGGATGACCGTTTGATGAAAAAAAATGGGGAGTTGTCAGGGCTTGCGGCTCCTCGGATTGCGTTCATAATCTCGCACCACGTTGTCCAAGCGCCTCCACAAAGCCCTCCTCACCGTCAGGAAATTCACCAATGCCTGCACGATCCACGGTGGTTGCCCCGCTTCTCCTCGCGCTTTGCGCGCCCGCGGCCGTGGCAGGTGGCGGAAACACCTCACGAGCTCCTTGGTTCGACTCCAACGGCCATCCCCGCATTGATCGACACATCTTGGTCAGGGTCGCGCCGGACACCGACTTGCTCGAGGGTGAGAGTTCCTTCGGATACGTGACGACCGGCGTCTCGGAGATCGACACGCTGAACCAGCGGTTCGGAGTCAACGCGGTTTATCACCTCCACACCAACCCGCCGAGAGGACACCGCGACCCACGCCTCTTCCACGCACTTGGCCTCGATCGGATCTACTACTTCCAGTTCTCCACGTCACGCACCGACCGGCTCATGATCGCAGCTGAGTACCAGGCACTCGGCACCGTCGAGAGCTCGTGGGGCGACGCGATCGTGAGTCACTGCAACAAGCCGAACGACCCCCAGTTCATCAACCAGTGGAACCTGACCAAGGACGATCTCGATTGCGAACCGGCGTGGGACGTAGAAACTGACTCGACCGTGGTGGTCGGGGTGCTCGACACCGGAACCGATTTCAAGCACAAGGACATCGACGGCAACCTCTGGACGAATCCCGGTGAAATTGCGGGCAACCACATCGACGACGACGGCAATGGCTACATCGACGACATCCACGGCTGGGACTTCGTGGACGCGGACGGTGACCCCACCGACAACGACGGTCACGGAACTCACGTCGCGGGGATCATCGGTGCCGAGGGCAACAACAACAAAGACATCGCCGGCATCTGCTGGAAGGCGACCATCCTGACCGCCCGGGTCCTGAAGGACCTCAACGACAATGCGGATTCAACCTGGGCCGCGATCGCCCAGGGAATGGTCTACGCTGCCGACAACGGTGTGTCCGTCGTCAACTACAGCCTTGGCGGAACCACTCACGACTCCGAGGTCGACGCTGACATCCAATATGCGGCAGGTCTCGACATCGTGCAGGTGGCCGCCGCCGGAAACCTCGCC
>CAYRQC010000651.1:0-4341 GCA_964426265.1 uncultured Phycisphaerales bacterium
GGGACGATCGGCTTCGAGCTCTTCGCCCGCCTCGCGGGTGATGCGCGCTTCGCCGCGCTCCCCGCCTTCCTCGAGACGCCGGCGGGGGTGGAGGGCTGGAAGAAGGAGATCGCGCAGCTCCGCCGTGCCGGTGCGGCGAGCGGCGCGACTCGTGGACAACCACCACTCGCTGCTGCTCCGGTCAGCGCCGCTCCGCCCGCCGGCCGTGCGGCGCGAGCTGGTCGAGCTGCTCCCGGACCGCGATCCTCCACGCGTCGTCCGAAAGGCTCCCGCTGAGCGACTGCAACGTGCGCCGCGCGTCGTCGGCGCGGCCGAGCCCCAGATGGGCCTGCGCCAGCGCGAAACGCGCGTCGTTGGCGAGCACGCCACTCGCCATCGAGACCGCCCCTTGCAAGCTCTCGAGCGCCAGCGCCGGGTGGTGGTCGAGCAGGCGGGCGATGCCATAGGCGTAGCGCAGCTCGGCGCTCGCTTGCACCGCGGGAAGTCGTTCGAGCTGTGCCGCGACCTCGCCGTAGCGGCCGGCCTCCCATTCGTCGGCGAGCTGACTCGCAAGGGCCGTGGCCGACGGCTGCGCGCCGACGATCCGCTCCCAGTCAGCGAGCTCCCAACGCGGCCGCACGCTCACGGCGATGCCCTGCACGGCCCGCGCGTCACCCGGAAAGAAACGGTCGCGGAATGGCCCGAGCACGAGCACAACCGGCGGCACGACCGCCGCCGCCAGGAAGAGTGCCAGCAGGCGGTTGCTCTTCTTGCGTCCTTGCGGCGGGCTCATCGGCGAGGTCATAGGCGCCGCGCCGCTCGTCCGCTATGCATCCTCGTTCCGCGCGGCCGACCGCGCGTCCACTCAGGAACGCGACCTCGGTGATCCCGCTCGTCTCCGGCAACCTGAGCGTCGACCGCCTGCTGTCGCGGCTCACGGGCGGTGCGGCGCCACTGCCGGGTGCAACGCGGCGCGAGATCGAGCGATTCGCCGAGCTCGGCTTCAGCGGAGTCGAGGACTACCTCGCGTGGGCGCTGATCGAGCCGCGCGAGGGGAGCTTCGACTGGAGCCCGCATCGCGAGAACGCCGCGCTCTGCCGCGCGCACGGGCTGCGCTACTTCGTTTATCCGTGGCTGCACGTAGTGCCGGAGTGGTTCGTCGGCCATGCCGACTTCACGGCGTCGCGTTGCCTCGAGCACGGCGGTGAGTGCTCGTGGCCGTCGCCCTTCGCGCCCGGAACGTTGACCGCGTGGCGCCGTTTCTACGGCGAGCTCGCGCGCGCACTCGGCCGCGACATCGACGCGCTCTGCGTCGGCTTCCTCGCTGATTACGGAGAGGTCGGCTACCCGACCGGCTGGGCCGCGTGGGTGAGCCGGCTCGTGCCGCCGCGCGATCACGTCCACGTTGGCTGGTGGTTCGGCGACCCGCACGCGCGCGCCGCCTTCGCGCAGTTCGCCCGCGAGCATGGCGTGGCAACGGAACGGGAGCGTGCATCAGAGCCGGAACGCGCGTCGCCGCGGCTGCTGGCCGAGTTCGCGATCACCTCGATGACGGCGTTCGTCGATCGCGCGTTGGCCGTCGTGCGCGAGCTCTTCCCGGCGACGCCGCTCTGGATCAAGCTCGGCCACGGCGGCGAGTCGGCGCACTACGGGATCGACGCCACGGCCCTCGCGCGCGTGGCGGCACGCCACGGCGCCGGCGTCCGCACCACGCAGGCGACGCTGCCGGTGCTCCACCAGAAGCGGATTGCGACGCCGTGCCGCCACTTCGGCGTTCCACTGTCGAGCGAGCCGCCCATCGACGTCGGCCGCGAGACGGTCCTCATGCGGCTCTTCGACGATGCGACCAGCGGTGCCGTCGAGGTTTTCGAGTACCCCGAGCACCGGATCGGCGCGCGCGACCTGAGCGAGCGCCACGGATCGTTGCTCGACGGCGCGCTGCCGGAGTGTGACGTCGGGCTCTTCTTCGATGTCGACGCCCTGCGCGCGCAACCGCATGTCGGCATGCCGCCCGTGCTCTTCGATCTCGCCGACGCGCTGCGCGATCGGTTCGACTTCGAGGTGATCGACTCGCAGCTCATCGACGCGGGGGCGCTCGCGTCGCTGTCGGTGGTGGCGCTGGTCGATGGCGGAGAAGTGCCGCTTGCAACACAGCACGCGCTCGTGCAATTCGTCCGCGGCGGTGGCACGCTGGTGGTCGCGCCGGCGGCGGCGGCGGCGGCGGCCGCGACGGCGGCGCTCTCCGGGTCGAGCGCGACGACGGCGCCGCTCTCCGACCTGTTGGCGCGCGTGCCGGCGGCGGACGATCTCGTCGAGCTGGTGGGCGCCCCGTCGCCGTCGTCGCTCGTCCGCCTCGGAATGCCGGGCGAGTCGCAGTGGCTCGCCGGCGATTGGCATGGTCCGGAGGAGGCGAGCCAGTTCGCCGGCGGTCTTCCGCGCGGCGAGTTCGCCCGCTGGAGCGGCGCACATGCGAGCGTCGTGCTGCCGGTCGCTCGTCGCCGGCGGGCACTGCTCGAGGTCGAGTGCTGGGTCCATCCGCTGGCCGTCTCCCGGCGCCGCGTCGTGCGCGCCAACGGCGCCGTGCTGGGAGAGCTCGCTCGCGCCGGCCTGCAACGCTTCGCGGCCTGGATCCCCGGCGATCTGCTCTCCGCCGACGTCGTCGAGATCACCTTCGAATGCGAGACGTTTCAGCCGTGCCACCTGGTGCCCGGCGACCCGCTCGGCGGCGATCACCGCGAGCTCGGTGTCTCCGTGCTTTCGCTGCGGGTCACGCTGGACGAGGCGGCCGCGATGGGGAGCGCGGCGGCGCGACCGCCGGAGCTGCGCGGATGCGTCGACGCGGCGCGGCTCGACGCGGCGACGGAGCTCTGCCACGGCGCGGGACGGGTGATCGTCAGCCGCCGCGCGCCACTCGCCGGCTTCGTCGGGTTGCTCGATTACATGGTGCGCGCGCACTCCGATTGGGGGCGCCACGCGCCGACCGGAGGCGACGGCGCGCCGCCGACCATCGGCCTTCGTGCCACGCGGTTTCGTGACCGTTGGCTGTTGTGGAATCGCGGTGCCGTGGTGACGCGCGTCCACGTGCCGGGTACGGGCGACGATGGCGCACCGACCGTTCCTGCCGGTGCCGTGGTCGCCGTCGCACTCGTGCGGGCCATCCTTCCCGCACCGTCCTTGCCCCAATCCACCGACGCTGGCGAGAGGGCTCCATGATCTCGAAGAAGCTCACGCCCTTCGGCACCACGATCTTCAGCGAGATGACGCGCCTCGCGCAGGAGCATGGCGCCATCAACCTGGCGCAGGGCTTCCCCGATTTCGAAGGGCCGCGCGAGATTCTCGAGGCGGCCAAGCGCGCGCTCGACGCCGGCGAGAACCAGTACGCCCGCTCGCTCGGCCACGTCGAGCTGGTTAAGGCGATCGCCGACAAGTACCGCGCCCACTACGGCCTCGACTTCGACGCGCTCTCTGAGGTCGTCGTCTTCTGCGGCGCGACCGAAGGGATCGCCAGCTCGCTGCTCGGCCTCCTCGATCCGGGCGACGAGGTGATCCTCTTCGAGCCCTACTACGACAGCTACCCGGTGGCGGTCGCGCTCGCCGGCGCGACGGCGCGCTACTGCACGCTGCGCTTCCCCGACTTCCGCGTGGACGAGCACGAGCTGGCCGCGCTCTTCACGCCGCGGACCAAGCTGCTGCTGCTCAACTCGCCGCACAACCCGACCGGCAAGGTCTTCACGCGAGCCGAGCTCGAGCTCATCGCCCGGCTCTGCCGCCAGCACGACGTCTGCGTGGTCGCCGACGAGGTCTACGAGCACATCACCTTCGATGGCGCGACACCGACGCCGATCGCGGCGCTCCCCGGCATGCGCGAACGGACGTTGACGCTCTCCAGCACGGGGAAGACCTTCTCGCTCACCGGTTGGAAGATCGGCTGGGGCGTGGGGCCGAAAACACTGGTGGCGGCGGCGCAAGCGGCTCACCAGTACGTCACCTTCGCGGTGGCGACGCCATTCCAGGTCGCGATGGCGCACGCGATCCGCCGCTTCCAGCTCGACGATGGGGGCCGCTTCTTCGCGCAGCTGAGGTCGGAGTACACGGCGCGGCGCGACTTCCTCGTCGCGGTGTTGCGCGAGGTCGGTTTCGAGGTCGCGCTGCCGAGCGGCGCCTACTTCGTGCTCGCCGACTTCACGCGCCGCTTTCCGCCCGCGCAGTTCGGCGACGATCGCGCCGTCGCGCGGCTGCTGGTGGAGCGCTACGGTGTCGCCGCGATTCCCCCGAGCGTCTTCTACGCGCGCGACGACGACGGCAAGCGGCTGCTCCGCTTCGCCTTCTGCAAGCGGATGGAGACGCTCGAACGGGCGGCGG
>CAYRQC010000652.1:0-15296 GCA_964426265.1 uncultured Phycisphaerales bacterium
CTCGGCGTCACGCCGCGCGCGACGAGCTTCACCGATTGGTACCAGGATCTGGTCCTGAAGGCGCAGCTCGCCGACCACTCGCCGGTGCGCGGCTGCATGGTGGTGCGGCCGTATGGCTGGGCGCTGTGGGAGCGGATCCGCGAGACGTTCGACGGCTTCTTCAAGGCGACCGGGCACGAGAACGCGCAGTTCCCGCTGTTCATCCCGCTGTCGTTCCTGGCCAAGGAGGCGAGCCACGTCGAAGGCTTCGCGAAAGAGTGCGCCGTCGTCACGCACTACCGGTTGAAGGCGGGCCCGAACGGCATCGAGCCCGATCCCGACAGCAAGCTCGAAGAGCCGCTGATCGTGCGGCCGACCAGCGAGACGATCATCGGCGCGATGTACGCGAAGTGGGTGCAGAGCTGGCGCGATCTGCCGATCTTGATCAACCAGTGGGCGAACGTCGTGCGCTGGGAGATGCGCACGCGCCTCTTCCTGCGCACGACGGAGTTCTTCTGGCAGGAGGGGCACACGGCCCACGAGACGGAGGTGGAAGCGCGCGCCGAGACGCTGCAGATGATCGACGTCTACCGCAAGGTCGCCGAGGAGTACCTGGCGATGCCGGTGCTGGTCGGCGTGAAGAGCCCGGCCGAGCGGTTCGCGGGCGCGGTCGACACCTGGTGCATCGAGGCGCTGATGCAGGACGGCAAGGCGCTGCAAGCGGGCACGTCGCACTTCCTCGGACAGAACTTCGCGAAGGCGTTCGAGATCCAGTTCGCCGGGCGCGATGGTGCGAAGCAGCATGCGTGGACCACCTCGTGGGGCGTCTCGACGCGGCTGATCGGTGGGCTGGTGATGACCCACAGCGACGACAAGGGGCTGGTGCTGCCGCCGCGGCTCGCGCCGATCCAGGTCGTGGTGATCCCCATCTGGCGACAGGATCCCGAGAAGGCGAGCGTGATGACCTACATCGACGGCTTCGCGACGAAGTTGAAGGCGGTCGGCGTGCGCGTTCACGTCGATGACCGCGACCACTTGAAGCCGGGCTTCAAGTTCAACGATTGGGAGCTCAAGGGCGTGCCGCTGCGGCTCGAGGTCGGTCCGCGCGACGTGGCGGCCGGCAAGTGTGTGTTGGCGCGCCGCGACGGCGGCGAGAAGCAGATCGTCGACGCGGCCGGGTTGGAGACGCGACTGCCCCCGCTGCTCGAAGAGATCCAGAAAGCACTCTTCGACAAGGCGAAGGCGTTCCGCGACGCGAGCATCCGCCGCGCCGAGAGCTACGAGCAACTCGTGAAGATGCTCGACGAGCAGGGCGGCTTCGTGCTGGCGCCGTGGGATGGCGACGCGGCGGTCGAGGCGAAGGTGAAGGAAGAGACCAAGGCGACGATCCGCTGCATTCGGGCCGAGGATCGCGGGCCGGTCGCGAAGGCGATCGGTACTGGCCGCGACACCGACCAGTGGGTGCTCTTCGCCAAGGCGTACTGATCCGACGTACCGATTTGCGGTTCAGTTGCCGGGGGAGAGATCGAACCGTCGCGTGGGAGCCGAGATCAGCGTCGCGCTTTCTTCGTCGACGCGGACGCGCTGGTCGAGGGCGATGTTCTCGAACCGCTGGCGCAGACCCGAGGCGGGCCACCATGCTTCGATGGTGCGAATCGCGGTTGCGTTGCCGAGGCCGATCTCCTGCGCGAGCGTGGAGCAGCCGAAGCTCCCGCCGCTGCCGCCGGTCACGCGGATCGTCCGTTCGCTGCCGTCGGCCGTCGTGACGGTGACCGCGAGCCGCGTTCCGACTCCCATCCGGTTGCTGCGGTGGCCGACCAGCTCGATCGTGATCCAGTGGTTGCCGAAGCCGGGATTCTCGAGCAGGACGTTGTTGTAGACGTCGCCGCTGTAGGCACCGCCGAGCACCTCGTAGACGTCCTGGTCGCCATCGTTGTCGAAGTCGGCGAACGCGACGCCGTGACCCTTCTGCAGGTGACCGAAGCCACCGGCGGTCGTCACGTCCTCGAACCGTTTGCCATCGACGTTGCGCAGGGCGCGATTGGGGATCAACGTGCGCAGGTCGGGGTCGCCGGTACCGAAGACGCAGTCGAGCCAACCGTCGTTGTCGAGGTCGCCGAAGTTGCATCCCATGGTGAGGATCACACTCCCGAGCCCGACCTTGGCGCCGATCTCCTCGAACGTGCCGTCACCGCGGTTGTGGTAGAGCGCGGTCGGTTCCGCCTCGGTCGGCAAGCCGAGATAGAGGCGTCCCACGTCGTCGGCCTGTCGATGGGCGAGGTTGACATAGGAGCAGCAGAGGAGGTCTTCGTTGCCGTCGTTGTCGAAGTCGAAGAACCAGCTCGCGAAGGAGAGCTTCGGTCCGCCGATGCCGGCGGCGAGCGAGACGTCGCGGAAGTGGATCGGTGTTCCGCTGCCGGCCGGCGCCGGTTCATTGCGAAACAAGAGGTTCGCTCCGTTCATCACGGAGAGGAAGAGATCGGGGCGACCGTCGTTGTCGAAGTCGCCGGACGAGGTTCCTTTCACGAAGAGCTCGGCGGCGACTCCGGCCGCAGCGGCGATGTTCTTGAACGTGCCGTTCCGCTGGTTCCACCAGAGCTCGCACGGCGCGCGCACTTCGCGGGTCGACTCGTTGCCGACGAAGAGATCGACCCAGCCGTCGCCATCGAAGTCGGCCACGGTGGCGGTTTGCGTCGGCGCGAAGGTCAGCACGCCGGCGGCGATCGTGACGTCTTCGAACGTGAAGCCGCCGCGGTTGTGCAGCAGCGAGTTCGGCAGTTGGCCGGCCGCGCGCTGCCAGCCGCCGCGCGGGAGAAAGAGATCGAGCAGCCCATCGTTGTCGTAGTCGAGCGAGACGAGATTGCTCCCGCCGCCTTCGCCTTGCACGCCGGCCGCGTCGGTCCGGTCGGTGAAGGTGCCGTCGCCGCCGTTCTGGAAGATGCGGAGCGCATCGGCGGGGCCCCAGGACGAGCAGATGAGATCGACGAGCCCGTCGCGATCGAGGTCATCGGCGATGACGCCGCCGAGCAGCCCGACGGTGGCGATCCCGAGCGGCGGCGCCACATCGAAAAAGCGCGGGAAGTCGTGCGCGGATGCAAAGGCCGACTCGGGGATCAGCCGATCGGGTGGCACCTTGGCCGGCCAGTCGCCGACCGCCATCGCCGCGACGTTGTAGAGCCAGCGTGCCCCGTAGTCGTTGGGACGGGCAGTCAGCGTCGCATCGAGGAGGGCGAGCGCGTTGCGCGCGCCCCGTTGCGCCTGATGGACCCCGCCGCCCCGCAGCGGCATGAGGCAGCTATCGGGACCGTGGTGAGCGAGACAGTTCTCCTGCTCACCGAGGCGCAGCCAGGCGATCGCCATCAAGCTGTCGAGGTCGACCAGCCGCTCAGCGATGGTCGGATGGTTGCTCTTGGCGAGCTCAGCGCGCAACGCCGCGAACTCGGCAACCGCCGCCTCGACCTGGCCGGCGTTCAGCAGCAGGCGCGCGAGCGCATCCTGGATCGGCTGCCGTTGCCCCGCGGTCGGCGCCGCCGCGAGCGCCGCCCGGAAGCGGGCGATGCGCTCGTCGGTGATGAACGGCGTCGCATCGGTCGCGAGCGTTCGGACGTGCTCCGCGAGCAGTCGCGTGAGCTCGCGCGTGCCGGGCGTCGGCAGCTCGTCGGTGGCCGCCGGCTGCTGCGCGAACGCGCTGTTGCCGCAAAGCAGCCAGAGCAGGCAACCCGCGGCCTCGTACGAGTTTCTCGTCACCGCTAATGTCCGCGCCGCACGGCCGCGAGGGGCGGCTCGCACGATCCCCGCAATGCCGCTTTCAAGCACCACCCTCCATCACCGAGGAAACCTCCCTTGGGCCTTT
This sequence comes from uncultured Phycisphaerales bacterium, assembly GCA_964426265.1. Lineage (GTDB taxonomy): Bacteria > Planctomycetota > B15-G4 > B15-G4 > SIAN01 > SIAN01. Next base: position 3,833 of record CAYRQC010000652.1, read on the forward strand.
CGTGGTTCGGCCAACTGTTCGGCAAGAAGAAGGTGAGCCCGGCACACGCCAGCGCCACTGCGGCACCGGTACATCCTTCACGGTACCGCGCCTCCTCATCGGTCGCGATGAAGGCGGCACCGACCGCGCTTGCCGCGCCGACCGCGTCATACGACACGGCGAACCACGCGCCGCGGCCCTTCGCGAACGACTCCGAGCTCGAGCCGCTGCCGGTCCGCCACGCGCCGACCGCCGCCGCAGTGTCGCCCCTGACGATCGAGCCGCATGCGGCGCCGCCAACGCCGGAGCGGCTGGCGCGCCCGGACGATCGCAACAACGAGATCGTCCACGCGACGAAGATGGCACTCCAGGAAGAGCTTTCGATCAAGTTGAGCGAGGGGCTGAAGGGTCTCTCGCAGTTGCTTTCGTCGATCGACGACAAGCTCGGCCAGCAGAGCCGTGCGACCGAACTGGTCGCCGACCGGCTGCAGACGCTGCCGCGCGTTCTCGAAGGGTTGGTCGAGGCAGAGCGCGTCAACCTCGACGTGATGCGCGAGCTGCGCGGCTCGATGGAGAAACAGAGCGAAGCGTCGGCGCGGGCGAGCGAGCAGCTCGAGCGGCTGCCGACGGTCGTCGACACGATCGGTGGCCGGATCGAGAAGCAGACCGAGGCATCGGCGTCGGTGAAGACGGCGGTCGAGTCGGTCGGCCAGTCGGTGCGCAGTCTGGTCGACGGCGCACAGCGCGCGCAGGGCAGCCTCGTCACCGAGTTCCGCCGCGGCCAGGACGAGCAGCGACAGCAGCTCGAGGCGTTGGTCGAACGGCAGCGCAAGACGATCCTGGTGGTCGCCGCGATCGGTGCGCTGGTGGTGATCGTCCTCTTCGTCGTGATTGCGAAGCTGCCGCGGTGATCGGAGTGGCGCCCACGCCGTGCTCGCGCGCGTGATCACAGCTCGTCGATATTGCGGTAATGGCGCTGTGCTGAATCAGACCCGTTGCGGGATCTTCCTGTGCGATGCCGCACGAAATGTTGTTACGTAATCGCCCGTCGCGGCATAGAACGAGTGCAACTCCCCGGGGAACGGGCGGGTAGGGCTGCAAGAGAGCACAGAGAAAGTAGGCAGGCGCGGGTCGTGAGCTGCTGAGTCGGCAGGCGGAGAGACGCGAACCATGGCGCGACTGACCATTTCGGGGCCCGGCGGCGCGCGCGACGTCGTGCTGGGGGAGCGGCTGACGATCGGCCGGGTCGAGGGGGTCGATCTGGTCCTCGACGACAAGGGGATCTCGCGCAAACACTGCGAGCTCGAGCGCAAGGGCGACGGCTACGTCGCGCGCGACTTGGGCAGCAGCAACGGAACGCTGGTGAACGGCGAGAAGATCACCGAGCAGCCGCTCGCCGATGGCGACCGCGTTCGCGTGGGTGGCTTGACGCTGACCTTTCACGTCAGGGACGCCGACTGTGTGCTCCGTTTCGGCGAGGGGGAGCACGCGGGTCGCGAGCTCGCGCTCACGGGCGAGCGAACCACCCTCGGGCGGCGACCGGAGAACGCGATCCCGTTCGTCGATGTCAAGGTGTCGGGCGTCCACCTCGAGGTCGTGCGCGACGGCGATGGCTTCGTGCTGCGCGATCTGGGCAGCACCAATGGCACCTTCCTCGATGGCAGGAAGGTCTCGACCGAGGTCGCGCTCTCGCATGGTGACCGTGTCAAGTTCGGCGCCAACGAGTTCACCTTCGTCGATCTCCGCCGCGGTGCGGTGCCGGCCGCCGACGGAGTCGCTGCGAGCGCCGCGAGCGCCACGCTTGCACTCCCGCCCAAGCGTGGCAAAGCGGGTGCACTGGTCGGATTGGCGGCTGTGGTGGTCGCCGTGGGTGGCGCCGCCGCGTGGTACTTCCAGCTCGATCGAGCGGGTGGCGCGCCCACCAGCGGCAAGCAGGTGCCACCGGCGCCCGCTGGAACCTTGCTGGTCGAAGACTGGTCGTTCGAGGAGAGCGGCAGCTCGAGCGAGCTGTGGGGTGCCGAGATCGGCGATGGCTTCTCGGCACGGCGCGGTCGCGCGGCGTCCGGCAGCTTCGCACTCGCCGCCAGCGTGGAGTCGGGCCACGCCGTGGCGTCGCGCCGCAAGAAGATCGATCTGGCGTCACCGCGCGGGCTGCGCGTCACCGGTCAGCTCGCTGCCGACGACGGCGTGCTGGGCAGCGTGACCTTGCGCTTTGCGGGCGCGCCCGATGAAGAGGGCAACGTACTGAGCTGGAGCGTCGTGGTCGCACGCAGCAGCGGGGGCAGCGGCTTCACCGCGTTCAGCAGTGACATCACCCCTCCGGCGTGGGCGAAGAGTGTCGAGCTGCTGGTCCTGGCGCGCGGAGCGGGCAGCGTCGCGATCGATGACCTCGCGGTCGTTCCGGGTGGCGAAGCGCCGGCGGGCACCAAGATGGCCGAGCTGACGCTCGCGCCGCGTGGCCCGGATGCCTGGTATCTCGATCACCACGCGCCGCTGGTCGAGCTCTTCGCTCCATTCGGCAGCGGAACAGTGGCGCCGGCTGAGGCCACCGCCGCGGTGACCCATCTCGAGCTGCCGCCGGGAGCCTTCGCTGCCGCGGTGAACGCGCAAGGCGCGACCTTCACGCTGAAGCCCGGGTCGGGCCCACTCGCGGCGGCCGGTTTCGCGGCGCTGGTGGTCGCCGACACGGCGGCGCAGGGAGTGACGTTGCTCACGGCGGTCGGGAGCGATCGCCGCTTCGGTGCCTTCGATGCCACGGAGGTCCGCAAGCTCTTCCTTGGCGCAGCCGCGGAGCGCGTCGAGCTCGGCTTCTCGTCGCCGGCACATGTGGTCGGGGTCGCGCGCGGCAACGCGTTGCGGCTCGAGATCGCGACGCCCGCCGAGCTCATCGTCACGCTGCGAGCCGGCTTCGAAGCCGAGGGCAAAGAGGCGGGTCAGCTCTACGCCAAGGCGCAGGCGGAGTCGCGGGCGGGCCACGCCGGCACCGCCCTCGCCCATCTGCGCGAGATCCGTGATCGGCTGCCGCATGACGACACGACGGCGGAGCTCGCGCGCAAGCTCGAGGCGGAGATCGTCCCGAAGCTCGAGGCCGAGATCGCGGCGATCGATCTGGAGGCGACCGGAGCCGAGTTCTTGGGCAGCCTCGATCACTACCGCCGGACGTTGAAGCGCGCGGACGATCTGCTCGCGCAGGCCGAGGGGCTCGACGCGGCGCGCGACCTGAAGGTGCGCGCCGAACGGATGCGGGCGACGGTCGCGGTCCTGGAGCGCGAGCGCCACGAAGACGAGGCGCGCCGCCTGCTCCGGTTGGCGCGCGCCTACGAGGCGCAGAAGTCGCCAGCGCCGCCGCGCGCGACGACCGCCGCTGAGCTGCTCGCGGAGCTGCAACGGAGCTACGCCGACACCGCGGCCGCCCGCGAAGCGCGCGGAGAGGCGCCCCCGAACAGCGACACGAACACCGAGCAGGGAGGGAACCGCTGACATGGCTGCCCGGGGACTCGGGATCGATGAAGGAACCGCGACCGTCAAGGCGGTCGAGGTCGAGCTCAAGGATGGCGCCCTGGTGCCGGCGCGCGCGATCGCGCTGCCGGCCATGGAGGAGGGCGGCTTCGCGCCGGCGACGCTGCAAGCGACGCTGCGCCAGGCCGGCTTCAAGTCGAAGGGCGTGGTGCTCGGGCTCACCGGCAAGGACCTGGTCATCAAGTACCAGCCGGTGCCGCCGGTCGCCGACTTCCAGTTGAAGAAGATCGTCGCCTTCGAGCTCGAAGAGATCAAAAAGCAGTCGGGCGACGAGCTGGCGGGCGACTTCAACGTCATGCCGTCGCGCGCCGATCTCACCAACGACGACATCGTGATGCTCGCCCTCTCGCGCGAGCAGCGCATCGAGGAGCGGTCAGCGGCGCTGCAAGCGGCGGGGCTCGCGACGCTCCACTTCACGCCGAATGCGGTCGCGCTCTTCCACGCCTTCCGCGTCTTCGGCCCCGCGACCAGCGGCGACGTACTGGTCGTCTCGATCGGCAAGTCGGCCTCCGACTTCGCGGTGATCCGCGATGGCGACCTGCTCTACGCGCGCAGCGTCAGCACCGGCGGTGACGTGCTCACCGACGCGATCGCCGACCAGTTCGGCGTCAGCAAGGCGAAGGCGGAGAGCCTGAAGCTCGAGCTCGGCGACCTGAGCCCGCGCGACAAGCGCAGCGGCCTCTCGCAGCAGTCGGAGAAGGTGAGCTACGCGCTCGAAGGCGCGGCGGGCCGCCTCTTCTCGATGGTGCAGTCGACGCTGCAGCTCGCCAAATCGCAGATGCAGTTGAACCAGCTCAACATCTCCAAGGTCTGGCTGACCGGCGGCAGCGCCGCGATGAAGGGGCTCGACGAGTATCTGGCGGGGAGCCTCGGTGCCCCGGTGCAGCTTTTCGATCCGCTCGCCGATGCCGGGTTGGCGGTCGAAGGGGCTGGCACGCTCGATCTGGTGGTGGCGCTCGGGCTCGCGGTGATGGCCGCAGACGACGAGGCGTGGTCGGTCGAGCTGCTCACCGCCGCCGAGCGCAAGCGCCGTGATTTCACGAAGAAGCACGTCTTCACGCTTGCCGCGATCCTGCTGGTGGCGGTCTACCTCGGGCTCTACGGCTGGAAGTACCGCGAGCGCCACCAGACGACGACGACGGCGGCCGCGCGCATCGGCGCCGAGAGCCGCAAGCGCTCGAACAACGCCAGCCAGTTCGAGAACCTGCGCACCGAACGCGCCGAGCTCGCGACCAAGGTCGACCTGCTGGAGAAGCGCAAGGCGGCGGGCGACGGGCTGGTGCGCGCGCTCGGGATGCTGGTGACGGAGCTGCCGGAAGACCTGTGGGCGGCGTCGCTGGCGGTCGAGCAGCGCGAGGTGAAATCGGCGCTGAGGGAGCGTTCGGCGAAGAAGCCGTTCGTGGTGGTCGAAGGGGGCGGCAAGCCGCGCAAGGCGCGCGGGATCGACGAGGTCTACAGCTCCTTCATCGACGCCGTCGGGGCGCCGGCCGCCGATCCCGACTACCGGCCACCTTTCTTCGAGCAGCGCCAAGCGCCCAAACCGGGCGTCATCGAGTACACGCTCACCATGAGCTGGCTCGAGGAGCCGCCCGTGGAAGCCGAGGCACCAGCGCCGGAGCCGGCACCCAAGCCGGCCAAGAAGGCGGGAGGCCACTGATGGACCTCGCAGATGTCTGGGCCCAGCACAAGAAGTTCATCCTCGCGATCGGTGGCGCGCTGCTGCTGCTGTTGATCGGGACCGGCGTGCTCGGGTCGCAGTTCGACTACGAGGAGGTCCTGCGCGGAGCCGGCAAGACCGCCGACTCGATTCGCAAGGCCGAAGAGGTCCCCGAGTCGCTGGTGCGCGAGCTGCAATCCGACGTGACCGCGCTGCGTTCCCGCTACCAGGAGCTGGTCGGGAAGATGCGCTACAAGGTGGCGCCGGAGTTCCAGCTACCGGCCAGCGAACGCGATCCGCGCGCCTACTTCTTCCGCCGGCTGCGCGAGATCCAGAAGGCGCTCACCACCGCCGCCCAGCACCAGGACATTCGCATTCCGCCGCAGCTCGGCCTCAAGGATGCGACCCCGACCGAGCCCGAGGAGATCCGCCGCACGCTGGTGGCACTCGACCTGATCCAACAGGTGGTGATCGAGTCGATCGGCGCCGGCGTGCGCACCATCGCCTCGATCCAGATCGAGGATGCGCAGCACGCGCGCGGCAAGTCGGCCAGCTTCACGAAGGAGCTGCGCGTCGCCTTCAACATCGTGGGCGGCGAGCGGGCACTGCGCACGCTGCTGGTCGGCCTGATCGACGGCGCCGAGCACGGCACCTCGTCCTACGTGGCGATCGACACCGTTCGCCTCCGTCCGGTGAAGGGGGACGTCGGGATGCTCGAGCTCGAGCTCGCGTTGACGGCCCTGCAGATCGACAAGAGCGATGACGAGGAGACGCCCTGATGGCGCGCCCCGGCAAGGAGCAGGTCTTCTTCCTGGCGAGCCTCGGGCTCACCGGTCTGCTCGGCACGCTGCTGTTCACCGAAGATCTGCGGATGCCGTCGATCGCGCACGGGAAGCCGCTCGATCTCACGCAGCTCTCGCGTCGAGAAGTGGCCCGCGCGCCACGCGGCTCCTTGAAGAACGCCGACTGGACGCGCACCGGACGCGAGGCGTTCCGCGAGCCGCGCGACTGGCTGCCGCTGCCGCCCGCCGAGCTCGAACGGCCGCCGCTGCGCGATCCGAGCTACGTCCCACCGCCACCGCGGCCGGCGGCCGGGCTGCCGCGACTCGGCATCTATCGCATCGCGACCGCCGTCACCGAACACGCCTTCCCCGACGAGAACGGCTCCACGGCGGACGCGCCTGCCGACAACGCTCCGGCGAGTGTGGCGGCGCCGCGAGCGACAACGCCGACCGGCGCGGCTGGCGGTGGTGCCGCGGGTACCGCGGGTGCCGCGAAGAGTGCGCCCACGGCAGCAACGGCGCCGAGCCCCGACGAAGTGGACGAGCTGAAGAAGCGGTTCGACTGGCTCGATCTCAGCACCGATCTCAAACCGTGGTACGTGATCATCGAGAACGAGGACAAGTTCGGGCTGCTCGAGCGGCCGAACGAGCCGCTCAAGGTGAAGCGCATCGACCCGAAGACCAACCGGGTGATCGGGGGCGGCCAGATCACGCGCGATCGCGTCAAGCCGGGCGGTCTCCACTTTGCCGCGACCGCCGTCAACACCGCGGAGATGCTGCTTCGCGAGCTGCCCGAGGCGTCGTGGAGCAGCAACGCGCTGCCGAAGATGCTCGACTCTGCCGAGAAGGTGTTGGCGCTCGGCCAGGAAGATCCGGCCGCATGGCGCGGCGCCGCGACGCGGCTCGAACGCTGGATCGCACTCGATCCGAAGTCGGTTCGCACCTACGAGCTGCTCGCCGATGCGCACGCCTTCCTGCTCGACTACGAGAAGGAGCTGGCGACCCTGAAGCGCGCGGAGGCGGCCGGCCTCGAAAGTGCTGGGATCGTCACGCGCCGCGCGCGCTGGTTGCGGCGGGTGGGGGCGCGGACGGGAGCACTCGAGCGGCTTGCGGCTGCGGCCCAGCGCTTTCCGAGTGATCGCGGAGTCCGGCTCGCCTACGGTCGCGCGCTGCTCGAAGACGGTGCACCCGAACGGGTCGAGCTGGCGCTCCAGCAGTTCCAGCAGGCCGAGAACGTGAGCGAGACGAAGGATCAACGGATCGATGTGATCGCCGAGGTTGGTGCGGCGCAGCTCGAGCGCGGTGATGCGACGGCGGCGCTCGCGGAGGCCAAACGAATTCTCGGCATCGAGGCGACGGCGTCGCTCGGCTTGCGGCTCGAAGGCGCGGCCGAGCTTGCGCTCGCGCGCCTCACCGATGCGGAGGGCGACTTCCAGCGCCTGCTCTCGGCGGCCAGCACGCCGAAGGAAGAGGCGGAGGCGCTGCTCTCGATCGGGACGGTGCGCACGCGCCTCAAGGAGTTCGACCAGGCGCGCATTGACCTGCGCCGGGTGCCGCAGATCGATCCGCTGCTCGGCGGTGCCGCGGGAGTGGCCGAGGCCGACCTGCTCGCCGTCACCGATCACCTCGATGCCGCCGTGGTGCGCTGCCGCGATGCGGCGACGCGCGCACCGGACGATGTCTACGTCCACTACTTCCTCGGCCGGTTGCTACGGCAATCAGGCGATCTCGAAGGAGCGCGCGGCGAGCTGCGGCGCGCCCTCGAGCTCGGCTCCGGCTTCCCCGACCTGTTCAACGAGCTCGGCTTCCTGGCGCTCGCGGAGGGGCGTGCCGCCGATGCGCGCCGCTACTACGAGGAGTCGCTCGCGCGCGAGGAGAGCGCGGCGACCCGCCTCCAGCTCGCGCACGCCGATCTGCTTGGCGGCGAGCTCGGTCAGGCGCGCACCCTCTTCGAGGGGCTGCCGACGAGCAGTGAATCGCTGCTCGGGCTGGCCTACTGCGCCTACAAGCGCGGCGAGAGCGAGGTGGCGCAGCAGCTCTGGACGCAGGTCAAGGACGAGCTGAAGAACGTCCATGCCGATGACAAGGCGTACGCGACGCGCTGGCTCAAGGCCGTCCTCGATCTCGAGAGCAAGCAGGTCTGGGAAGACGGCTTCCTCGGCTCCGAGGTCGGCAACGGCTGGACCCCCGATACCCGTTTCGGGCTCGACATCCGCTGTGAGCCCGGGATGGTGCAGGTGGTCGGATCGCAGAAGCCGGGCACCGAGCTGACCAACATCGCCTACCTCGCACGCGACGTCGAACTCGCGCTCTTCCACGAATACGAGGTCGACGTCTCGTTCGAACCGGACCATCAAGGACGGATCGGTTTCGGTCTCTCGCTCTTCGTGGCGGGGGCGAGCGGACAGGCGCCGCTGCTCAAGGCGTCACTGGCGCTCGCGCTCGACGCCGATGGCACGCTCCAGTTGCAGCGCTGCGAGCACGTCGCCGACGACCAGTTCACCAAGATCGGCACCCACTCGGTCAAGCCCGGCGACACGGTTCGGCTGACGCTGCGGCGCAAGGCGCGCGGCTCGGAGGTCTTCCAGTTCTTCCTCGACGGTGAGTTGGTCGGCGAACCGATCGAGATGCAGACCTGGAAGGGCAAGAGCCGCCAGCAGGTGGCCGCGCTCTTCTTCGCGTCGGCGCCGGGCGGGAAGAAGTGCGACGCGAAGATCGAGCACGCGCGGCGCGTCGCCTTCCTGCCGAGCCCATGAGCGGTCGATGAATCCACGGGAGCATGCGATGAGGGCAGCGACCACTGGACGAGTGACCACGCGGCGGTCCGCGGCGGGCTCGGCAGGCTTCACGCTGATCGAGCTGCTGGCGGTGCTGGCGATCCTCGGCCTGTTGATGGGTCTCGCGGTCTTCTTCTTCGGGAAGCAGAAAGAGCAGGGCTACAAGGCGAAGACCAAGGCGACGATGGCCGAGCTCGAGCTGCTGATCACGCGCTACTCGGCGAAGCTCGGCGACTTTCCGCCCGACAACCTGGCCGTCCTGAAGATCCGCTCCGAGAACACGTTGAACGAGGGGGCGGAGGCGCTCTTCGCCGCGCTCCACAACAAGAGCTTCCCCGAAGGGACCAACGTCTCCGAGAGCAACCTCGGCAACAGCGACCAGGACTTCACCGCCACCGTCTACCACCGCGACGCCGGCGTCACCGGCTTGCTCGAGGTGATCGACGGCTGGAAGAACCCGATCGCCTACTTCACGCAGAGCGGCTACGGCCGCGAGTGCCGCTACGTCCTCGAGGAGCCGCTCGACCCCAGCGATGCCGAGCAGTCGGTGAGCGCACAGAAGTCGAAGATCACCGGTGCGTGGGCCAATGCCGACAGCTTCCAACTGATCTCGGCGGGCTCCGACCAGAAGTTTGGAACCGAGGATGACGTCACCAACTTCGGCCACTAGCAGCGCGCACGGCGCAGCGCGAGAGCCGGGACGGTGCGCCGTCCGCCGTGGCTTCACGTTGATCGAGATGCTCGTCGTGCTCTCGATCCTCGGCATCTTGATGGGCTTCTCGATCGGCGCGTTCCGGCGCAGCATCCCGCGGCGCGACATCGCGCGGAACGCCGTCCTCGACGCGCTCCGTCAGGCGCGCCTCTTCGCGACCGCCGAGAATGCCCCGGCCACGGTCCGCCTCGAGGCGGCCACCGAGGAGCGCGATCCGTTGGTCTGCGCGCTCGGTCGCAAGACGGTCGCCGGCTGGCATCTCGAAGGGACTGACCTCGATGGGTGGCCGCTGCCGGCGCGCGGGCTGGGCGTCGAAGAGGAGCCGGTCGGCGTGATCGGCAAGGCGGTGCGCCTCTCCGAGCTGCAGCCGTCGTGGCTCGACTTCGGGACCGGACCGGCGTTCGACTCACCGGACGGCTTCGCACTCGAGGCGTTCGTGAAGGTGCTCGACACGCGCAACCAGCTCCTCTTCACCAAGGGCAAGGGGCTGGTGGTGCGCGCGGACTCGGACGGCGCGGTCTCGGTCCAAGTGCGGGTGCAGGTGAAGGATCCGCAGGGGGAACTCAAAGAGGCCTATCAGAGCGTGTCGAGCGAGCGGCCGCTGCTCGTGGCCGGCCGCTTCGTCAAGGTCGCCGCGACCTTCGATGGCGTGCAGCTCCGGTTGCTCGCGGACGACACGCTTGCGGCCGAGCTGGCGCTATCCGTGCGGGCGCCCTTCCTGCCGGACCGCGGCGCCTCATTGCTGCTCGGAGCGGTCGACGAGCCGGCGGGGCTCGTGGTGGACGAGGTGAAGTGGGGGATTTTCGCGGGGGACACGCAAGAGCTGCGCGACATGCAGCTCGGGCCGGACGGGGTGCGGATGGTGCGGTTCGGCGCGGACGGTGCGCTCGACCCGCGTTTCCACCAGACCGCGGCCGCGCTCTGCCTGCTCACGCCGAACGGCGATCCGGACAAGCAACCGCTCGAGACGTGGATTCGAGTGGGGCTGCTCGGGGATGTGCAGTGACGAGGAGTTCCGCCATGTCGTTGCAATTGCGATCGTCCCACCCGAGAGCCGGCCGCGTCATGTGCGCGCGATCACGCGAGCACGGGGTTGCGCTCGCGCTGGTGCTGGCCGTGCTGGTCTGTCTGCTCGCGGTGGCGATCCCGTTCTCGTTGTCGATGCGCCATGAGCAGGGGGCGGCGGCGTTCCGGCTGAACGACGCCGAGGCGGGCCGCGCGGCCTCGGCGGTGCGCGACCTCGCGCTCGCGCACCTCGGCGCGACGGCCCCCGATCGCGACCTCACGCCGTGGAGTGACGGTCCCGACGAACTCGCGATCGACGTCGACGCGGCGGCGCAATCGCTGCAGATCGACGATCTCGGGCCGCGCGGGCGGCTCCTCTCGGCGCAGCTCGAGGATCAGTCGGGCCGGATCGACTTGAACGCGGCCAACCTCTTCCTGGTCGCCCGTCTGCTCGGCCTCTCGACGCAGCTCTCCTCCAAGCTCAAGCCGGAGGACAAGCAGATCCGCCTCAACGACGGCTCGTTCCTCCAGGAGCAGGGCTTCCTCTGGATCGATGGCGAGATCACCGTCTACAGCCGGCATGAGGGCAACGACGTCTTCGAGCTGATCCGACCGGCGATCGTTCCGGGTGTCTGGGATCCGGCGAAGCCGCTCGGCGAACCGCGCGAGCACGAGGCCGGCACGGAGGTCCTCGACTTCCGCGCGTGGATGGTGGCCGCGTGGCTCTTCAAGGCGGCGCCCGGCAGCGAGGCGCGCTTTGACACCCTGCTCCAGCCGTTCTCGATTGCACGCTTCGGACAGGGGGCGCTCGGGCCGGCGCAGCGGGCGCGTCTCGAGCAGCTCGCGACCCTCTGGACGGCGGACGGCAGTCGCGATCGCTTCGGGGACGGGCAACGGATCCTCTCACCGATCATCTCCGGCGAGACGACGACGCTGCGCGTCGAGCAGGGCCACTTCGTCGGGCGCGGCACGCTCTGCCGGATCACCACGTACGGCGGACGGCGGGTCGACTACGGCTTCATCCTGCGCGCTG
>CAYRQC010000653.1:0-4238 GCA_964426265.1 uncultured Phycisphaerales bacterium
GCAGCTCGAGTACCGGCGCATCGACGGTGCGGGAGGCCCGCCGACTCCGCGCGATCGTTGCTCCAGCGGTGGAAGCCGGCGTAGTCGCCCTTGGGCGTGATCCAGATCGGAAAGGCGCCGTCCTCGCCACCCATGCCGTGCTGCTCGATGAAGTCGGCGCTGACCCACGTGAGCGTGACCGGCGTCGCGGCGTGCTTGGCACAGGCCGCCACCACCTCGCCCCACGTGGCGGGCCTGGTCGGACCACAGGCGTTGAAAACTCCAGCGGTGCCATCTTCCGCGAGCTTCACCAGCCACTCGCCAAGATCGCGCGCGTCGATCCACTCGATCGGATCATCGGGCGAACCAGGCACCAGCACCTCGCCGCCACGCGCGATGTGCACCGGCCAGTAGGTGAAGCGATCGCTCGGATCGCCGGGGCCGACGATGTAGCCGGGACGGACGATCGTCGCGTGACCGGGAAACGCGGCCTGCGCCGCCTGCTCGCACAGCGCCTTCAAACCACCGTAGAACGCGCCGTTCGTCCCCATCGTCTCGACCGTCTCGTCGGCGAGCTTGGCGAGCGCGCTCTCTTCCTTCGCGTCGAGCTCCCGGTTGCTCGCGTAGGCCGAAATGCTCGAGATGAAGATGTATTGCTTGCAGCTCTTGGCGAGCAGCTCGGCCGACGCCTTCACGTGGCGCGGGTAGTAACCCGAGTTGTCGATCACTACATCCCACGACTTGCCGGCGAGCTGCTCCAAACCCTTGGGCGCGGCGTCGGGAGCGAGCAGCTTGCCGTCGGGACCGCGGCTGTCATCGGCCGGGAGGTTCGGATCACGGTTGCCATAGAGATGCAGGACCCCTTCGAAGCCGAACGGGATCCGCTTCTCCGTCTTGCCGCGATTGAAGACGGTGACCGAGTGGCCGCGCGCCAGCGCCGCCTCGACCGTCTTGGGGCCGAGAAAACCGGTGCCGCCGAGGATCAGGATCCGTTTGCGGGGTCCGGTGATGGCGGGCGGGGCGACGCCTTGCGATGCGGTGCCTTGCAGCGAAGAGCGTCCGAACGCCGGGATCGCTTGCAGCGCGAGCACGGCCGATCCTGCGAGCGTCTGGCCAAGAAAGGTGCGCCGGGTGGAATTCTGCGGTGACGTCAAGAGGGGGCTCCGAAGCGGGGATCACGATCAGGGCGCCCGAAGCGTACGACACGTCGCGCGATTGGTGCCGCCGCTATTTCGCGAGTGGCACGACGCGGGCCGTCCCCGTCGCCGACGGGAGCACGATCTTCGGGAAGGGCGCGCCGACCGCGGACGAGAGCAAGCGGACCCGCGCGTCGGCGGAGTCGAGCTCGACACTCATCGGCAGCTCCGTCCAGCGCGCATCGCGGGCGTCGAGACGCCACACCTTCACCACCGGCCGCGGCGATTCGACAACACCGGCAAGCCAGAGCGCGTTGCCATCGGCGAGCAGATCGTAGTCGTGCAGCGGCGTCTCCTCGTCGAGCGGCAGCGCGGGCTGCCACGTTGCCAGATCGCCACTCCAATAGATGTGGACCGGTGCCGCGTCATCGAGCGTCTGGAACTCGGTGAGAGCGCGCACGAGGCAGCAGCTCTCGTCCCCGAGGGTCGCGACGATCCATCTGTGTCCGGACTCGTCGTCGGCGATGCCGACGCGCGCCAGGCGGCCACCGTCCTGTACCAGCGTCGCGTCGTCACCGATGCACGGCGCCGGCGCCGGCTCGGAGTGCCTCCCGAAGAGGTTGCCGGCGAGCACTCCGATCGCGAGCAGTATGTGCACGGTCTTCATGGATCATGCTCCCGTGAGTGTGATGTGTGTGATTGTCTGTGGTCGCATGTGGTCGTGGCTGATCGTCGACGGTCGTGGGCGGTCATGTGCACTCGCCGTGCGGGCGGTGATGCCGACCGCCGAAAGGTCGTGGCCGCGGTCCGTCACATCGGCGTGTAGACCAACTCCAGCTTGTTCGGGTTGCGGCACGCCTTGCGTCCGCTGCCGTCGGACCAAGGGAAGGGCTTCGTTCCCGCCGCAGTGACGAGCTTCTTGTCGTCGGGCTTCACCGTACTGTCGATCTTGTCGTTCTTGCCGCCGAGGATGCACGGCAGGCGCGGCTCGCCCCGTTTTTCCGGGATCGCCTGCACGTCCTGCGGCGTCTTGTCCTTGGTCTCGCAGATGCCGTTCACGCCGGTGTGGACAAACTGGTGCGTGAAGGCCCAATCGCGGCGACCACCCGGTCGAGCGCGGCCTCTCCGGTGGCGGTCGTGCACGCAAGATGACACACGCTCTCGAAGAGGCGCGGGCTCGCCGGCTTGTCGAGCGAGACGTAGATGCGGTTGTCGCTGGCGCCGATGCCACAGGGCATCTTGTCGACGAGCGCCACCTCCCACGACACGTCGTAGGTGTCGTAGAAGAAGATGGTGTTCGGGACGGCCGCATCGGCGACCATCGCCGTGGTGACGGTGAGCTTGCCGGCGTCGATGGCACCGGTTCCCTTGAAGACGTGGCCGACCTTGGCAGCGCCGTTCACGGGCACGTCGGCTCGCTTGAAGTCCTTCGGCGCCACCACGGCCGTCAGCCGAGTGACCGTGATCCGCGAGGCGCGCACGTAGAGCGCCGGGAAGCGGCGATCGCCCGCCGTGTCGGTCGTCACGCCGTCGCCGTTGTGGTCGAACCAGTGGGCAGCCGAATAGTCGGGACCGCCGCCATCCTGGGAAACGACGTGGTAGCCGAGCCCGCCGAAGGTGATCGACTCGAGCTTGATGCTCACGACGGTGAGCTCACAGACCGCCTTCGCGCCCTTGTACTCGACCTCGATCTTCACGTCGTCGACGCGCGGGCTCGCCTTCTTGCCGGTGATGGTGAAGGTGGCGCCGGTGCCGGTGGTCGGATCGACCTGATCGGCACCCCGGGTCACCTTCCAACTGTAGGTTCCGCCGGGCGGATTGCCGGTGGCGCGCAGCGTGACGGTCTGCTTCTCACAAATCGCGCGCGGACACTCCTCGATCTTCACGCCGCCTTTGTCGGCGACCGCGAGCACTGCGACCGGCGTGGCGGCCATTGCACTGCTCGTCACGTAGTGCGCGCCTGCGGTGAACAGGACCAGCAACGACGCTGCGACCGCGCCCGACCATCGCGACGACGTGACGAACACTCGTGATGCCATGTCTCGACTCCCACGGTTTCCAGGACCGGGTATCGAGAGCGGATCGCGATCGGTGGCCGTTACGCCGCCGCGGCAACTTCATCCGTGGAAACGTGGAATGATCGACGCGAGTCTGCGTCGCCAGCGCCGTAGCTACTTCCCTGAAACCCTCGCGCCACGCAAAGCTCTCGAGAATCGGTAGCTCAGCCCTTTTGGCCCACCCGCACGTGCAGCGGCCAGCGCACCCGTCGTGGCTCTGCCGGATCACCCCACGGTGCCGCGAGCCGTTTGAGCAGCGGCACAATTGGATCGCGGTCAGTGCGCCGGCGATTGCGTTGGACCGCCGACCAAGTGCGCAGATAGTCCGCCAGCTCGGGCAGTGTCCAAGCGCGCTCGATCGCGAACCGCGGCAGCGTGATCTCGTGGAACGGCAGCTCGATCCAGCCGTAGCCGTCCTTGACCAGTGCGCGCTCGGGCGGCCAGTCGGCGGCGAGCGTCTGGTCGTGGAGCTCGCTGATCAGCGCATCGATCTGCGGCTCGATCGCAAAGAGCGTGTAGCACCAGAGCGCCACCACGCCGCCTGGGGACAGCACCCGTCGCACCTCCTCGAAGAATGCAGGTAGCTCGAGCCAGTGAGCCGCTTGTGCGACGGTCACCAGGTCGACCGCCCCATCGGCAACCTCGCACCGCGTCTCGCTCCCGACGCGGTAATCGATGTGCGAATGGGCCGTCGCGTGAGCGATCTGCTCCGCGCTCGCATCGGTCGCCACCACCCGCTCGAAGCGGCTCGCCAGTCCGACCGCCGCCTGGCCATTTCCAGTCGCGCAGTCCCACGCCAGTCGCCGCGCCGGCGCGAGCCGCGCGAGCTCGACGAACAGCGCCTCCGGGTAGCTCGGTCGAGAGCTCGCGTACGCCGCCGCGTGGCCGGAGAAGTGATCCGCGAACGACGTCATGGCAGCCACCACCACCCCGACACTGATCCACCACCGCTCCCCGCCACGGCCCCGAGCATCGCGACGACGCTGAACCCGCACGTCCGCCGGCGGCTCGATCCGGCTCCCGCGCCGGCCTCCGGTACGTCCTCCGTTACGTCTACATCCCCGTC